>NZ_CBFFRK010000101.1:0-15829 GCF_965644245.1 Erwinia sp. V71 | reverse complement strand
GCAGGATAGCTTATCGGTAGCTAACCGTCCCTCCATCCACATGACCAAGCGTTGCACTTATTATCTGAATTCGCGCCTTAATAAAAAAACAAATGGGGCAGAATTGCTCTGCCCCATTATTCAGTGAGTTAGCGATTACGCGTTGCGCATAGAATCAATCAGCGCCATTTCATCGCTGTTCAGCAGCTTCTCGATATCCACCAGAATCAGCATACGCTCACCCAGCGCACCGAGGCCGGTCAGGTACTCAGTAGACATGGTTACCGCGAATTCCGGGGAAGGACGGATCTGATCCTGGCTCAGCGACAGCACGTCGGACACGCCATCCACCACAATACCTACCACGCGATGTTCCAGATTAAGAACAATCACCACGGTATTATCGTTATATTCCACATCTTCCTGCGCGAATTTAACACGCAGGTCGACGATAGGCACAATAACACCGCGCAGGTTGGTCACACCTTTAATAAAAGACGGGGTGTTAGCAATACGCGTTACCTGATCGTAACCGCGGATCTCCTGCACCTTAAGAATATCGATGCCGTACTCTTCGTCACCCAGCGTAAATACCAGGAATTCCTGGCCTACGGTCTCGCCAGTAATTTTAGTGACATTTGCCAATCCAGTCATAGCTCTACCCTTAATCGGTTCAATTAGGCTGCGGCGCCGGCCACACGTTTTTCTCGGTTTAATGATTGCAGCGCAGAGACGTCAACAATCAGTGCCACGCTACCATCGCCGAGGATCGTGGCGGCAGAAATGCCTGGCACTTTGCGATAGTTGCTCTCCAGGTTTTTCACCACCACCTGGTGCTGACCAATCAGCTGATCGACCAGCAGCGCATAGCGCTTGCCGCCGCTCTGCAGGATAACCACGATGCCCTGCGTGGCTTCCGTTTTCGCGCCCTGCACGTCAAACACATTCCACAGTTCCACCAGCGGCAGATACTCGCCACGCACTTCCAGCACGCGCTCACCACCCGCCAGTGGATGCAGATCTTCCGCCAGCGGCTGCAGTGATTCCATTACGGCGTTGAGTGGCAGGATAAACACTTCTTCCGCCACACGCACGGACATACCGTCGAGGATAGCCAGCGTCAGTGGCAGCAGAATGCGAATCGTGGTGCCTTTACCCTGCTTCGAACTGATTTCTACGTGGCCGCCCATCTCCTGGATGTTACGTTTCACCACGTCCATGCCCACACCACGGCCGGAGACGTCAGTCACCTGCTCAGCGGTTGAGAAGCCAGGGGCGAAAATCAGCATACCGACTTCTTCATCACTCATCGACTCGCTGACCGGCAGGCCTGAAGAGAGCGCTTTCGCCAGGATACGTTCACGGTTCAGACCGGCACCATCATCCACCACTTCGATGCAGATGTTGCCGCCCTGATGTTCCGCAGACAGCGTCAGGTTACCGGTGCCCGGTTTACCTGCCGCGATACGTTTCTCAGGTGATTCGATACCGTGGTCAAGACTGTTACGCACCAGGTGCGTTAACGGGTCGATAATACGTTCGATCAGGCTCTTATCCAGTTCGGTGGAGCTACCCAGCAGCGTCAGCTCAACTTCTTTGCCCAGCTTGCTGGCCAGGTCACGCACCAGACGCGGGAAGCGGCTGAAGACATATTCCATCGGCATCATACGAATCGACATCACCGATTCCTGCAGGTCGCGCGCATTGCGCTCCAGCTGGCCCATGCTGTTCAGCAGGTCGCCATGATTGACCGGGTCCAGCTCACCGGAACGCTGCGCCAGC
This sequence comes from Erwinia sp. V71, assembly GCF_965644245.1. Taxonomy (NCBI): domain Bacteria; kingdom Pseudomonadati; phylum Pseudomonadota; class Gammaproteobacteria; order Enterobacterales; family Erwiniaceae; genus Erwinia; species Erwinia sp. V71. The sequence goes on along the minus strand of NZ_CBFFRK010000101.1, from coordinate 14,068 downwards.
ATGGACTGGGTAATCACCAGTTCACCGACGAGGTTAATCAGCTGGTCAACCTTCTCCACCGCGACACGAATACTGGTGGATTCCGAAGCGCCACGTGCAGCAGGTGCCGCTTTTTTCACTTCGCGTTTAGCAGGAGTGATGTCACTGACCGTTGCCAGTTGCGGGGCTTCCACCGGCGCTTCTGCTGGTGCAGGCGCGGCTTCCACTGCAGCCGGTGCGGCAGCAGCGGCGTCAAGGAATTTGATCTGCGACTCATCAATCACGAAGCACAGTACCGCGACAATATCGTCTTTGCTGACTGACGAATCGAGCGTGGCTTCGACAGAGGTCGGCCCCTTGGTAATATCACTGACTTCACCGAGGTTACCCAGCTCTTCCAGCATCTGATCCGCTTCGTTCGGTTTCAGATCAACCAGCGCAATACGCAGGCCACCCGCCGAGGCAGCCGCAGGCGCCGCTGCTTGCGGTTGAGCAACCGACTGCAGTTTTTTCGGAGGTTCGATCACTTCGCCTTTGGCTTCCAGCGCCAGCTGACGCAGCGCCTGGCAGATATATTCAAACGTCTCGGCATTCGGTTCCGAGGCGGTTTTATAGGCATCGAGCTGTTCCTGCATAATATCTTTAGTTTCCAAAAACAGGTTGATGATGTCGGTGCTGAGCTGCATTTCGCCGCGACGAGCACCGTCCAGAATGTTCTCCAGAATATGCGTGGTTTCCTGTAATACAGTGAAACCAAAAGTACCCGCTCCGCCCTTAATCGAATGGGCCGCACGGAAAATCGCATTCAGCTGTTCCGATTCTGGCTCCTGGGGGTCCAGTCCCAGCAGATGTTGTTCCATGTCGGCCAGTAATTCATCAGCCTCATCGAAAAACGTTTGGTAAAAATCACTAATATCCATGCTCACGGTGTCACCTCGGCTGTGAGTCGGGAGCAGGCTGTGTCGCTGGTGCTGGCGCAGGCGGTAAATCAGTTACCGGTTTCTGCGACGGCGCCGTCGGCGCGGCCTGTGAAGGTTGAGGGTCTGGTGTTAATGCCGATGCCGACGGCTGTGCCGGCTCGGTAATCTGTTTAATACTTGCTGCATCATTGATCTGTACGGCATCACTCTCGGCATTTTCTTTTTCAATCGCCGCCTCAGTATCATGATTCAAGACCAGCAAACTGATACGGCGATTCACCGCATCACCACTGGTACGATTCTTTAGCCTCATGGTGTCCGCCATCCCCACCACGCGCAGCATTTTTTCACCCGCCAGGCCACCTGCTACCAGCTCACGACGTGAGGCATTCGCTCGGTCAGCAGAAAGTTCCCAGTTACTGTAACCACGGTCACCCGATGCATACTGGAAATCATCGGTATGACCGGCCAGGCTGATACGGTTCGGAATATCGTTCAGTATTGGCGCAATCGCACGCAAAATATCGCGCATATACGGCTCAACCTGAGCACTACCCGTTTTAAACATCGGGCGGTTCTGGCTGTCGATAATCTGAATACGCAGCCCTTCTTCCACCATATTAATAATCAGATGCGGACGTAACGCTTTCAGGCGCGGGTCAGCTTCAATCAGCTGGTCGAGCTTTTCACGCAGACGGTTCAGACGGATATCATCCAGCTGACGTTTCTGCGAATCCATATCGACCACTTTCTTCACTTCTCCGTCCTGCCGGGTTGGGTCATCCCCGCCCCCGGGAATCGGGCTTTCACTGTCACTACTGCGTTGCCCGCCTGTCAGCGCCACTTTCAGCGGTGTACGAAAGTATTCGGCAATCTGCACCAGCTCTTTAGGGCTGGAGATTGAAATCAGCCACATCACCAGGAAGAACGCCATCATGGCCGTCATAAAATCGGCATAAGCGATTTTCCAGGAACCATGTGAGCCTTCATGTTTTTTCCCTTTGTTGCGTCTGACAACAACGATGGGGTGATTGCTATTTTTCATGCATCCTGATCCGAAGTCTGTTTCGCCGGTGATTTCGCATTACGTACATGCTCTTCCAGCTCGATAAACGACGGCCGCTCAGTGGAGTACAGGGTCTTACGACCAAATTCCACCGCGATTTGCGGCGCATAGCCATTCAGGCTGGACAGCAGTGTGACTTTAATGCACTGCATCATCTTGGTGGTTTCTGCACATTTCTGGCGTAAAACCTGCGCCAGTGGCGAAATAAAACCGTAAGCCAGCAGAATACCGAGGAAAGTACCCACCATCGCATGGGCAATCAGTGCACCCAGCTCTGCCGCCGGACGATCCGCCGCCGCCAGTGCGTGTACCACCCCCATGACCGCTGCCACGATACCGAACGCCGGTAATGAGTCCCCTACCGCTGACAAACTTTGCGCCGGAACGTCACACTCGTGCTCGTAGGTTTCAATCTCTTCGTCCATCAGTGCTTCGATTTCGAAGGCGTTCATGTTACCGCTCACCATTAACCGCAGATAATCCGTAATGAAGTCCACCAAACGATTATCGGCAAGAATGCGTGGGTAATTAGCAAAGATTTCGCTTTCGCGCGGATTTTCAATATCCCTTTCCAGTGACAGCATCCCCTGCTGGCGGGATTTCGCCATCAGCCGGTATAACAGTGCCATCAAATCCATGTAGATCGCTTTGTTATATTTTGACCCTTTCATTAACAGCGGCAGGGCTTTCAGTGTGGCTTTAATTGACTTGCCGTTGTTACCGACGATAAATGCACCAATGCCGGCACCGCCGATAATAATCAGCTCAGAAGGTTGATACAGCGCCCCCAGGTGGCCACCTACCATCATGTAGCCACCAAGCACCGAACCTGTTACGAGTATATAACCCAATATAACCAGCACATTAAATCCTTACGTCTGTAGTAACGTGTGGGTGGAAGTTAAGCCAGAGAGCCGAAGGCGTTACTCATTAAACGTGGACAAAAAAAAAGCAGCGGTTAAAAACCGCTGCTGGATGTGATTCCACGTTTCGAACAAACTTAAACGGCGTGTTTAACCTGTTCATCCAGCAGTTGTGGAATACTATCGGCAGATTCTGGAGAAAGTTTACGTCTTTTTACCGCACGAGATGGCGGCTGGCAAAGGCTGCAGACGAAACTCCCCACAGGCTGATGAGCATGGGTGATAAAGCTACCGTTGCAGCATTTGCAGCCGGAAAGTTCCAGCATACCGCTCTCAACAAAACGGACCAGCGTCCAGGCGCGTGTCAGCGCCAGCAGAGGTTCGCCGTCGTCATTCGGACATTGCTCCAGATAGAGTCGGTAAGCTTTAATCACCGCATCCACACCGGTACATAATCCGCTTTTCAGTAAAAACTGCCAGGCATTACAGAACATCGAGGCATGAATATTTTGTTCCCAGGTCATAAACCAGTCAGTTGAGAACGGTAACATGCCTTTAGGCGGTGGACTGCCTCGCAACTCTTTGTACAATTTAATCAGGCGACCGCGGCTGAGCTGCGTTTCACTCTCTAACATCTGCAAACGTGCGCCGAGAGAAATCAACTCCATCGCCAGCTGAATATCACGCGCTTCGCGAACAATACTTTTCTCAGGCATTATCCAGCCCTCTTCTTCGGCATCTCTTCAACTTTCGCTGAAGCGTCACGCAATAAACGACTGGATAACAGAATGCCGGTATGGATCTGCTGTAAATCATCCACACGCGATTCCTGCGTCAGACGCGTAATGGTCTGGTGGTCGTTAAAACGGAACTGGCAGACCAGTTGATTCGTCTCAGCTAATTTAACCATCTCTGGTAAGGTCAATTGCGACAATGCATCAGCCATTGGTTCATCAATACCCAAGCGAAACATTGCAGAAGCTTTTTCCTGGTTAATCAAACGTTGTGCGAGCAATAAATATGACAAGTTAATGTCGTAAATGTGTTTGAGTAATTCTGATGTACCCATTATTTTTTCCATCCTGACTAACACTTTTAACGTTCGCGAAATAAATTCCGCTACCTTGGTTGCTGGTTGGTAAATCTAAAGATGGCAAAAAACACGTGGCATTAGCCAAACGCTGCGAAACTATACTGTTTCTGACCGGATATCCTCTTCGTAAGTCGACCTGCCTCATCGCTCCCCTTCTTCAGGTAAAGCCCGAGTAATCTTCCGTGACGTCCGCTTACACTTTTTTAAGAATATTCCGAAAGCAACGCAACTCTATCCCCTCTGATTTCGACATACAACGAGTGAACCCCGTAATTTTAGATAAAGTGTGATCTACATCACACTTTTAAGCCAAATCTTTTCGTTTAACCCATCAGCGACACTGTTGAATCGAACAAAAAATAACCAACTGCTGTAATTTTTGTTAAAGTTTGACTTAAGTAGCATCAGGAAAGAGTAAAAAATGCAAATTAACGCAAATTAACGAATTTAAATCTAAACAAAAGCGAATTATCCTGGATTAAATGAGACAAAACACATAACGATCAGAAGAATGATCCTGATTTATAGATAAAACCATATCAGTAAATATAGTTACATTTTGAAAATATTAGTCAGAAAAGGGGATAAACATCACGATCAATGACAGGGATTACGCAGGTCACTGCAATGTTTTGTTAACAATGGGATGGTAATGTTCAGGGGAGGGCAAAACATGTAACAGTTCATTACATTAGGGAAATGAATGTTTTAGCATTTGCGCAGAGTTATAGTCTTACCTATCGGCAGTGAAAAAAAAATCTTTAGGGTAAATCGGCTTTTTTTTCGTTTTATGCTGTTTTTGCTGCTTTTTCAGGCGAAAAAGATCAACCTTTCATCATATTTGTCAATTTTTAATCTTCAGCCACAGCGGTGACTTTTTGCGCCTATTGACGTGATGACGAGAAATGGCATGTCCGTCTTTACGCATATTTTACACTTAATGCGCGTCAGCATGCTGTCGGGCGGGAAGCAGAAAAGCACGGGTGCTGCGGCAAAACACCGCTGCACCCGGTCTGTCAGGCTAGTCGGGGAAAGGTAGCCACCTTATTGGCGACCTCATGATCGTCAGCACGCGGCGCAATCGCGTGCAAATCATTCAGGAAGCTTTCACGCCAGTGGTTGATGTCATTTTGCCGCAGCACTGCCATCATGTCGTTATAACGCGAAATACGCTCAGTACGCGGCATGGTTAACGCCTTATCCAGCGCCGCCGCCACTTCATCACGGTCATAGGGATTAACGATCAGCGCCGATGTTAACTCATTGGCAGCACCGGCAAAGCGTGACAACACCAGCACGCCGGGATCGTCCGGGTCCTGCGCCGCAACATACTCCTTCGCCACCAGATTCATACCGTCACGTAATGGCGTCACCAGCCCGACATCGGTAAGGCGGAAGATTTTCATCAGCAGACGACGGTCAAAATGCTGGTTCAGATAGTAGAGCGGTGTCCAGCCGAGGGTGCCATATTTGCCATTAATGCGCCCGGCTTCCGTCTCCAGCTGATGACGAATATCCTGGTACGCCTGCACATCGCCGCGGGAAGTCGGCGCAATCTGTGAATAACGGATATTGCCGCGATGCTGTGGAAAGTTCTCCAGCAGCGCCTCATACGCCAGAAAACGTTCCGGCAGACCTTTGGAATAGTCCAGCCGTTCGCAGGCGATGATATTTTTCGCATCCCCCAGTTCACGCTTCATCGCTGCCATTTTCGGCGGCAGCGCCCCTTCCGCCATCTCCTTGATGCTCTCCGGTTCAATCCCTATCGGATACACCTCAGTGGCGAAATCATTGCCAAAGGCGCGATGCTGTTTCTCCCCTTTCTTCTGCAGCTGGGTCAGCATTGACAGGCTGTCGAGAAATGCAGTGCGATCGCTTTCTGTCTGGAAGCCCAGCAAATCGAAATCGCACATCATCTCCAGTAATTCCGCATGCGGCGGCAACGCGTTGAATATTTCCGGCGTCGGGAACGGAATGTGCAGGAAAAAACCGATGCGGTTATTGATACCCAGTTTGCGGCAGGCAGCGGCAAACGGCAGCAGGTGATAATCGTGAATCCAGAGAATATCATCGTCTTTCAGAAACGGCTGCAGACGCTTCGCCAGCAGTTCGTTAACACGACAATACCCATCCCACGCCTCGCGCTGAAACTGCACCAGATCCAGCCGGTAGTGAAAAGCGGGCCAGATAACCGTATTGGAAAACTGGCAGTAATAGAGATCATAATCGTTCTGATTCAGCGCGAAGGAGGCATAGGTAATACCATCCTGTTTCACAATCCCCAGCTGATCTTCATCCTCTTCACCAATGGCGCTGATTTCGCCATTCCAGCCAAACCATAATCCACCGGTTTGTTTCAGCGCATCCAGAATACCGACCGCCAGCCCACCGGCGCTGGCCTTCGAACCATCGGGTATAGCGATACGGTTAGATACGACCACTAAGCGACTCATAACCTTGACTCCTTACCGACGTTGTCTTGCTCTAATTGTAATGTCATCTGTTCCAGCCACTGCCAGACATCCTCCACCGCCTGCAGGCGATAGCGTGCCGCACTGGAACCGGCGCCAACTTTGACGGAGATGCCCTGCATGGTATTCACGGCCATAAATCCGGCTTCATCCGTTAAATCGTCGCCAATAAAGACCGGAGTACGTCCGGCAAAAGGTGCTTCCTGCATAAAGGCGCGAATCGCCGCCCCTTTATCGGTTCCCTGTGGCTTTAACTCCACCACACACTTCCCCGGCTGCTGCACCAGCTGCGGAAAACGCTCAGCCAGCTCAGCGGCCAGCTGCAGCACCTGTTGTTGATACTGCGGCGCCTGGCGGTAGTGCAGCGCAAACGCCATGCCTTTGTTCTCCAGATGCGTACCCGGCCACTCAGCCAGCGCCTGCTGCAGCTGCGTCGCTAACGCGTGCGCCACTTCAGCGGGCAATGCCTGCTGATGGAGCATGCCGCGGGCATCGCGACGTTCAGCACCATGAACGCCAGCCAGAGGAAAACGTAATGGTGCAATCAGCGCATCCAGCTGGCTGACCGGACGGCCAGAAACCAGCGCCAGCGCGCCATCACTCAGTTGCGCCAGCGACTGCAGCGCCTCACGCGTCGCCTGCGGGATTTTCACCGCTTCCGGACGTTGCTGAATGGTCGCCAGTGTGCCATCAACATCAAAGAAAAATGCCCAAAGGCCACCACTGAGTGCCGGGAAGGCTTCGGAATCGTTGCTCACTCTCTCCTCCTGTCAGCTCAGATTTACGACGCACCCGTTATGACGTGATGCGTCCATACTGTTATTGCGTCAGAAATACGGGTTAAGCGGCAAAAAACGTAACCAGAGGGATAATTGGCTGACGAGCAATACTGAAGGCCCGATCGGCATTGACCGGAAGTCATCGGTGACCGGAAAATGATCAGTGTGATACGGCGTTGTTCTTCATGTGTCAGTTGCCATTTATCCGCTGGTAACGCATTTTCGCCGGGCAAACTGCGCATAACGTCACAAATTAGTATAGACCCTGTTACGCGTTCTGCCAGAAAGGGCGGCTTTTGAGAGCAATCCGAACGGGCTGCTGGCTGTTTTGCAGGCATAAAAAAAGGGAGCCTGCGCTCCCTTTTTGTCACTCCCGAATCGGAATCAGTGACTGCGGATGTAGTCATCCATTTCAGTTTTCAGGTTGTCAGATTTGGTGCCGAAAATTGCCTGCACACCAGAACCGGCAACCACCACACCTGCGGCACCCAGTTTTTTCAGGCCAGCCTGATCCACTTTCGCCACATCCGCCACGCTGACACGCAGACGGGTAATACAGGCATCGAGGTTAGTGATGTTCTCTTTACCACCGAACGCCGTCACCAGATCAGCCGCCATTTCGTTCGCGGAACCGGATGCCTGAGCCGCTGTTGACTCTTCACGGCCAGGGGTTTTCAGATCCAGCTTAGCAATCAGTACACGGAAAATGGTGTAGTAGATCAGGCCGTATACGATACCCACAATCGGGAACAGCCAGATTTTGCTGCTGTTGCCGCTCAGGACGATAAAGTCGATCAGACCGTGTGAGAAGCTGGTGCCATCACGCATACCCAGCAGGATACACAGCGGGAATGCCAGACCGGCCAGAATGATGTGGATGCCGTACAGGATTGGCGCCACGAACATAAAGGAGAATTCGATTGGCTCAGTGATACCGGTCAGGAAAGCGGTCAGCGCAGCAGAGATCATGATGCCGCCCACTTTGGCGCGGTTTTCTGGTTTCGCTGAGTGCCAGATAGCAATCGCGGCAGCAGGCAGACCGTACATTTTGAACAGGAAGCCACCAGACAGTTTGCCTGCCGTTGGGTCACCCGCCATGTAGCGTGGGATATCACCGTGGAACACCTGGCCCGCAGCGTTGATGTACTCACCCGCCTGCATCTGGAAAGGTACGTTCCAGATATGGTGCAGACCGAATGGCACCAGTGAACGCTCAACCACACCGTAGATACCGAACGCTAACATTGGGTTCTGGTACGCCGCCCACTGGGAGAAGTCCTGAATCGCCGTACCGATCGGTGGCCAGATAAAGGAGAGCACCACACCGAGAACGATCGCCGCCAGACCAGATACGATCGGCACAAAGCGTTTACCGGCAAAGAAGCCCAGGTATTCCGGCAGTTTGATACGGTAGAAGCGGTTAAACATATAGGCCGCCACGGAGCCGGCGATAATACCGCCCAGCACACCGGTATCGGCAAAGTGTTTCGCTTCAATTTCCGCAGCAGGGAGATGCAGTACCAGTGGTGCAACCACTGCCATGGTTTTCACCATGATGCCATAGGCCACTACCGCCGCCAGCGCAGAGACGCCGTCGTTATTGGTAAAACCTAATGCCACACCGATAGCGAAGATCAGTGGCATATTGGCAAACACCGAACCACCCGCTTCGGCCATCACATGAGAGACAACCGCTGGCAGCCAGCTGAAGTTGGCGGAACCAACCCCCAGCAAAATACCGGCAATCGGCAACACCGATACCGGCAACATGAGCGATTTACCGACCTTTTGCAGGTTTGCAAATGCATTCTTGAACATATTGTGGAGCTCCTGAGTATGATTGCTTTTTTTATCGCGCTGTTGCGCGTGGTAAAGGGGGGAGGTTCCCTTTACGGGTGGAGCACTTACGCGCTCTCGGTATTTATTACGAAGAGTAAAATAATTACGTACCGTTTTGTTTGATGGCTATCACGTTTCCTGGAACTGCCGTCGCAAATGTGCCACTTTTGTTAAAAATAACGCCTTTTTTTGCGCAAAAAAACAACGCGAGCGCCATTTTATGGCACTACGCGTTATGATTTGGGATAATTAATTACGAGCAGTAAAACAAATCAGCGTGCTTATGCTGCGCCACCGACACGTGACAGCGGAATATGGAACAGATCGGAGAAATTCCTGGTCGTTGCTGCCGCCAGCGTGGCCAGGTCCACCCCTTTCAGCACCGCCATATACTCCGCCACATCACGGGTATACGCTGGCTGGTTCTCTTTACCACGATGCGGCACCGGCGCCAGATACGGCGAATCGGTTTCCACCAGCATGCGATCCAGCGGCACATAGCGGGCCGCTTCACGCAGCGCGTCAGCATTGCGGAAAGTGACAATACCGGAGAAGGAGATATAGAAGCCCATATCCAGCAGTTTCCCCGCCGTTTCGCGATCTTCGGTAAAACAATGCAGCACGCCACCACAGCCTTCAACCTGCTCTTCACGCAGGATCGCCAGCGTATCTTCACGCGCATCACGGGTATGAACAATCACCGGTTTATTCAGGTCACGACCGACACGGATATGTTCACGGAATGATGCCTGCTGACGCGCTTTGGTTTCCGCCTGGTAGAAGTAATCAAGGCCCGTTTCCCCCATCGCCACCACCCGTGGGTCGGCAGCCAGCTGGCGCAGTTCGGCAAAGTCATACTCCTCTTCCTGATTCAGCGGGTGCACGCCGCAGGAGTAAGCCACATTGTCACGATCGCCAATCAGTTGCTGCATCGCTTTATAACCTGGCAGCGTGGTCGCCACCGCCAGCATAAATTTCACATCCCGCGCCGCGGCTTTCGCCAGCACGTCATCCAGATTCTGATGCAGATTCTCATAATCCAGGCCATCGAGATGACAGTGGGAATCGACTAAAAACATAATATGACTCTCAAAAAATCTGTTCCCAGCTTAATAGCTGTTCGGTTAAAAGAAGCTCGCGGTTGACCGCCATCACATGCAATAACTGGTCACGACAGTTTATCCAGCTGCGCAGGCTGCGATCCAGCGCGGAGGCAGGCAGACACTGCGCGATTTGTGCGATTAACGCCTGCTGGTCAATATTGGTGATAAATTCGGCGCCACCCTGCTGCCACTTCAGCGCATCCATCAGTAAGGCACACAACCAGCCTATGCGCTGGGCACTGTCGTCGTGATTTAACACCGGCAGCAGAGTCAGCAGGTCCTGCTGTAACGCCTGCGCCAGCGTACTGCACAGCAACTGACGCTGCTTCCACTGCGCTTCCGCCAGTAACTCCAGCGCCGCCGCAGGTGCGCCGCTGCTGAGACGCAAAGCACTAAGAGCAGCATCCTGCGCCACTGACAGTTCTTTCTGTAACCAGCGCAGGCTGCTGCTTTCATCGGGGGGCGCCAGATGCCAGAGGAAACAGCGGCTGCGCAGCGTCGCCAGCAGACGCTGCGGCTCGCGGCAACTGAGGAAAAACCAGGTATTGGCGGGGGGCTCTTCAAGGGTTTTCAGCAGCGCGTTAGCCGCCGCTTCGGTGAGCTGCGCCGCATCCGGCAGCCACACCACTTTCGCCCCGCCCTGCTGAGCATGATGGTACAGTTTCTCCGTTACACTGCGCACGGCATCAATACCGAGGCTGCTTTTGCCTTTTTCAGCCGCCAGCTGATACCAGTCCGGGTGATTACCCGCCTGCATCAGCTGGCAACCATGGCAATGACCGCAACTTTTTATGCCGTCGCGTTGCTGGCACATCAGCCAGCGACTCAGCCCCCATACCAGCGCATCATCGCCCATTCCCGCCAGCGCGTGGATAAGCATGGCGTGATGACCACGTCCGCTCTGATGCTGGCCGATGATTTCGCGATATGGCTGGTTCAGCCACGGATACCAGTTCATTACGCCTGCTCCGCCAGCCACTGGCGCAACGTGCTCTGCAACGCGGCCGTGACAGCGGCAATCTCCTGCGTGGCATCGATAGTTTTAATGCGTGGGTCTGCCGCAGCCAGCTCAAGGTAGCGTTCGCGGGTACGGATAAAGAAATTCAGTGACTCCTGCTCGATACGGTCCAGCTCGCCACGCGCACGCGCACGCTGCAGACCAATTTCTGGCGTCACATCAAGATACAGCGTCAGATCCGGGGCGAAATCACCCAGCGCGGTGTCACGTAATGCCTGCATCAGCTGGCGGTCAAGCCCGCGGCCGCCGCCCTGGTAAGCCTGAGATGAGAGATCGTGGCGATCGCCCACCACCCACGCCCCACGCGCCAGTGCAGGCTTAATCACCGTTTCCACCAGTTGCACCCGCGCAGCGTAGAGCATCAGCAGTTCGGCTTTGTCCGTGACCTGCTCACCTTCGATACCCTGCTTAATCAGTTCACGCAGCCGCTCCGCCAGTGGCGTGCCGCCAGGTTCGCGGGTAAACACCACATCGCTGATGCCCTGCTCACGCAGTACCGCGACAACGGCATCCCGGGCGGTGGTCTTGCCCGCCCCTTCCAGTCCTTCGATGACAATAAATTTACTGTTCATTCTTTTCCTTCAGTACCTGACGATACGCCTGCACAGCACGATTATGGCTGGCAAGGTTGGTGGTAAAGGTGTGTCCACCTTTGCCGTCAGCGACAAAATAGAGATAGTTCGTTTTCAGCGGATGCGCTGCCGCGTCCAGTGACGCTTTGCCCGGCATCGCAATCGGTCCTGGCGGTAATCCGCTGATGATATAGGTATTGTACTCGCTCGGCGTTTCCAAATCTTTGCGCGTCAGGTTGCCGTTGTATTTCTCACCCATGCCATAAATGACGGTCGGATCGGTCTGCAGACGCATACCCAGCCTCAGGCGGTTAATAAACACCGACGCCACTTTGCTGCGCTCATCATTTACCGCCGTCTCTTTCTCGATAATTGAGGCCATAGTGACCAGCTCATTCGGCGTTTTATACGGCAGATCGGCCGCTTTGCTCTGCCAGATGTCGTCGACCAGCGTAGCCATCTTCTGCTGCGCGCGCTTCAGCAACGCCACATCGGTGGTGTTGGCGGTATAAAGGTAGGTATCAGGATAAAACCAGCCTTCCAGCTGATCTGTCTTCTCCAGCTTCAGCGCCTGCGCCAGCGTGGTGAACTGGTCATCCGTCAGAGTATGTTTGATATAAGGCGCGGCACGCAACGCGGCGAGCCACTCCTGCAGGCGGGTTCCCTCGACAAAGCGCAGCGGGAACTGCGCCTCTTTGCCGCTGGCCAGCAGTGCCAGCATCTGGCGTACTGTCATGCCTTTTTCCAGCCGGTAAGTACCGGCTTTAAATTTCGCCAGCTCCGGTTCCATCTTCAGCAGCGCGCCAAACCAGATGGCGGGTTTGATGATGTTGTCCTGCTCTAATTTGGCTTCCAGCGCCACACGTCCGGTGCCAGCCGGCAGTGTAAAGAGGGTTTCCTGCCCGATTGCCAGTGGCGAATCGGCAAACTGGCGCAGCTGCCAGTAACTGATGGCGACAATCAGCGCCAGAGTGACTATCGCGGCGGCGATAATAGAGTGCTTTTTCGTCATGCGATATCCAGATAATTAGCAATACGGGCTGATAAGGTCGAACAGCTGGCGGGAAGCATAGTGCCACCCTTCGATTTGATACACCGACAACACCGGCATCAGTGCGTTGCAGATCAGCACCTCATCAGCGTGCTCCAGTGCAGCCATTTCCACAGCGACCTGCTGACAGGCATAACCCCGTTCTGCCAGTAGCGCCATGATATGCTGACGCATAATGCCATTGACGCCAGCCTGCGTCAGCAGTGGCGTAAACACCTGCCCGCCCGTACGCCAGAACACATTGGCCGCACAGCATTCCACCAGCCTGCCTGCAGTGTCAAGCACCAGCGCCTCATCCGCGTCGGTCTGCTCAAGATGCGTGCGGATCAGCACCTGTTCCAGACGATTCAGATGCTTAATGCCCGCAAGTTGCGGATTACATCCCAGCCGTACCGGACTTAACGCCAGCTTTACACCTTTACTGCGCAACTGAGGGTAGTGCGCCGGATAGGCCGACAGCGAAACAATACGTGTTGGCGCGTGGCAGCCTGCCGCACTGTAACCACGCCCGCCGCTGCCACGCGAGATAATCACTTTCAGGACCCCGTCATCCTGCTGTGCTGCAGCCGCGACCATTTCCTGTTCCAGTGCCCGCCAGTCGACAGAATCAATCAATAAGCGTTCGGTTGCCTGCTGCAGACGCAGCAGATGTGCGGGCAACCACTGCACCTTCCCCGCCTGTACACGCGCCGTGGTAAAACAACCATCGCCAAACTGCACTGCGCGATCGTTTACCGCCAGCTGCTGCTGTTGCTCACCGTTGACCCACACCATACTTCGCCCTTCTGTCATCTATTCACCACCGGCAAGAGTACCTGTCTGGCCGTCGGGAATCATCCGAATTTGCGCGCCAGTTATATCACAGCGTGGAGAATACTGCTTCTCACCGCAGGGTTATTGCCGGTTGATTAAATATTCCGCAACGTCTCTCAGTGGCAGCGACACAATCGAACCAGCTGGAAATTATTTTTGATTGTTATCACAAAACGTAACACAAGCGTCTCTGTCCCCTTGTATTAGCCATGACCTGTGGCAAAATTCGAACATATTTTTAGGATTGTTACTGTTATTCAGGCAAAACCTAAACTTGCCGGGCTGGCATTTATTTATGCAACCCGGCAAGTTTAGGTTTTTTTTTGCTCTGAATTCAGCCAGCGCCTGCTGCGCCAACACCATGGAAATAACGCGACATTATCTTTTTGATGATGACGGCCTCTTATTGCCCTTAAAAAATAAATAAAGCGCGAATTCAGATAATAAGTGCAACGCTCGGACATGATTGTGGAGAGTGTAGGAGGAAGGGTTAACTACCGA
>NZ_CBFFRK010000100.1:0-15833 GCF_965644245.1 Erwinia sp. V71 | reverse complement strand
GCAGGATAGCTTATCGGTAGCTAACCGTCCCTCCATCCACATGACCAAGCGTTGCACTTATTATCTGAATTCGCGGTCAGGCAAGACTTACGTCGCGGGTGATAAAGTCACTTTTGACGGTGTCAGATATATCGCCAGCTACTGGACGCAGGCCAGACCCGGTGAGCATGACGCCTGGAAACTGGCGGATAACAGTCAGGTTGTGGAATGGAAAGCGGCCATGACGTATGTGGCAGGAAATAGCGTCACCTGGCAGGGAAATAAATATACTGCGAAGCAGTGGACGGCAGGGAATCCGCCGGACACATCGCCAGACATCTGGAAACTGAATTAGTCTGCAGCAGAAAAGAAAACGCCGGTCAGTGACCGGCGTTCTGTTGTTACTCGACGGTAACCGATTTTGCCAGGTTACGCGGCTGATCGACATCGGTGCCTTTAATCAGCGCCACATGGTACGACAGCAGCTGCAATGGCACGGTGTAGAAGATCGGTGCAATCACTTCTTCCACGTGCGGCAGGGAGATAATACGCATCCCTTCGCTGTCGCTGAAACCGGCATCCTGATCGGCGAACACGTACAGCAGACCGCCGCGCGCGCGCACTTCTTCGATATTCGATTTCAGTTTTTCCAGCAGCTCGTTGTTCGGTGCTACCACAATCACCGGCATATCCGCATCAATCAGCGCCAGCGGGCCATGTTTCAGCTCACCCGCCGCGTAGGCTTCGGCATGAATATAGGAGATCTCTTTCAGCTTCAGCGCCCCTTCCATCGCAATCGGGTACTGATCGCCACGGCCGAGGAACAGGGCATGGTGTTTGTCAGAGAAACCTTCCGCCAGCGACTCGATCAGCTTGTCCTGGGACAGCATCTGCTCGATACGGCTTGGCAGCGCCTGCAGGGCATGCACGATATCGTGTTCAATCTGCGCATCCACGCCTTTCAGACGGCCAATCTTCGCCACCAGCATCAGCAGAACCGTCAGCTGGGTGGTAAAGGCTTTGGTCGAGGCCACACCAATTTCCGTACCCGCTTTGGTCATCAGCGCCAGATCGGATTCACGTACCAGTGAAGAACCGGCAACGTTACAGATAGCCAGCGAGCCAAGGTAGCCCAGCTCTTTTGACAGACGCAGCGCCGCCAGCGTATCTGCAGTTTCACCGGACTGCGACAGGGTGATCAGCAGGCTGTTTTTGCGCACCGCGGATTTGCGATAGCGGAACTCAGAGGCGATCTCCACGTCACACGGCACATTCGCCAGCGCTTCAAACCAGTAACGGGACACCATACCGGAGTTGTAGGAGGTGCCGCAGGCAACAATCTGGATATGTTCGACCTGGCTCAGCAGCTGGCTGGCTTTATCGCCCAGCTCGGAGAGATCAACTTCACCATGGCTGAAACGACCCGCGAGGGTGTTCTTGATCGCCATTGGCTGTTCGTAAATCTCTTTCTGCATATAGTGACGGTAGATGCCTTTATCACCGGCATCGTACTGCACTTTGGATTCCACTTCCGCGCGCTCAACCGTTTTGCCGTTGCGATCCACGATCACCACGTCACGGCGAGTCACTTCCGCAATATCGCCTTCTTCAAGGTAGATAAAGCGACGGGTGACCGGCAGCAGCGCCAGCTGGTCGGAAGCAATAAAGTTTTCACCCATGCCACGGCCAATCACCAGCGGACTGCCGGAACGCGCAGCCACCAGCACGGACGGATCACGACTGTCCATGATCACCATGCCGTAGGCACCACGCAGCTGTGGGATCACACGCTGCACGATTTCACGCAGTGTGCCGCCCTGTTTCTGCTCCCAGTGCACCAGGTGCGCCACCACTTCGGTATCAGTTTCTGAAGCGAAGTGATAACCGCGCTCAATCATCTGCGCGCGCAGGGGCTCATGGTTTTCGATAATGCCGTTGTGAACAATGATGATATGTTCAGAGATATGCGGGTGCGCGTTCGCCTCAGAAGGTTCACCGTGCGTCGCCCAGCGGGTATGCGCAATACCTGTGCCGCCCAGAACTGGTGTTTCTTCTGCCGCTTCCGCCAGATTCTGCACCTTACCCAGACGACGCAAACGGGTGACATTATGCTGCTGATCGACAACGGCCAGACCAGCAGAGTCATAGCCGCGGTATTCCAGACGACGCAGACCTTCGAGAAGGATTTCTGCGATATCGCGTTGCGCTACTGCACCAACAATTCCACACATAATAATATTCCTGACTAAATGGCGTTTCTGCGCCATTTTCGTTGTTTTTCGACCTGATTTTCCGTCAGATTTACGTGCTTTGCGCATCGAATCCACGGTTTCCCCGAGCCTTGTAGAGAGTTGGGGAATGTTATTTTTTGGGTGCTGCTTTTTCTTACGTCCTACCCCATAACATGGGGGAGGTTGGGGTGGGGGAACAAACAGCAAGGATCTGCCTTCGTCGTTCCCCCCTCAGCCCCCTCCCATGTTATGAGAGAGGAACTCAAACTATTTCTTCTTCACCGGACGCTGCCAGCCGGATTTATGGTTCTGCTCTTTGCGGTTGTACACCAGATCGGCCGCCGTAATGTCTTTCATTACCGTGGTGCCCGCGGCGATTGTCGCCCCGCTGGCGACCGTTACAGGCGCCACCATCTGGGTATCAGAACCCACAAACACATCGTCGCCAATAATGGTCTTAAACTTATTCGCACCATCATAGTTACAGGTGATGGTGCCCGCGCCAATATTCACGCCCGCACCAATCTCGGCATCCCCCAGATAACTCAGGTGGCCCGCCTTGCTGCCTTTACCCAGTCGCGCTTTTTTCAGTTCGACAAAGTTGCCAACATGCGCACCTTCCGCCAGTTCACTGCCAGGACGCAGGCGGGCAAAGGGGCCAATGGTACAGGCAGCAGCCAGTTCAGCATCTTCCACCACGCTGTACGGACTGATTTCGCAGTCATCGGCAATCACGCTGTTTTTGATCACGCAGCCCGCACCAATTTTTACCCGGTTGCCCAGCGTAACGTGACCTTCAAGGATGACATTGGTATCGATCACCACATCGCGGCCATGCTGCAGTGTGCCACGCAGATCGAAACGCGCCGGATCGAGCAGCATCACGCCAGCCAGCAGCAGTTTTTCCGCCTGCTCGGCCTGATACACACGTTCAAGGGTGGAGAGTTGCAGGCGATTGTTTACGCCTTCGGTTTCGCTGATACGCGCCGGATGCACCGCTTCGATGCTGCGGCCTTCATGGTGGGCGAGGGCGATAATATCAGTGATATAGTATTCACCCTGCGCATTATTGTTGGTCAGCTGGCTTAACCAGCGTTTCATATCGCCGCCGCTGGCAATCAGAATGCCGGTGTTGATTTCATTGATCGCCAGCTGTTCCGGCGAAGCATCTTTCTGTTCAACAATCCCCACGACCGCACCCTGCTGGCGCAGAATACGACCGTAGCCGGTTGGATTATCCAGCTTCACCGTCAGCAGGCTGATGCCGCCCTGCGGTTTCGCCTGACGCAGACGCTGCAGCGTTTCTACCGAAATCAGCGGCACATCGCCGTACAGCATCAGAATATCTTCGTCGTCGGCAAAATGTGGCGCGGCCTGCTGCATAGCATGGCCGGTACCCAGTTGCTCCGCCTGTAATACCCAGGTCAGTGCATCATCATTCAGTGTCGATTTCAGCATATCGCCGCCGTGACCATACACCAGATTAACGTTGCGTGCGCCGAGGTGTTTCGCCGCATCAATAACGTGTTGCACCATGGGTTTTCCTGCCAGGGTATGCAGGACTTTAGGGAGATCTGAATACATGCGGGTTCCCTTGCCAGCGGCAAGAATCACCACGCTCATCGCGCTGTTTGACATAGACATCCTGACCATTCTTTTAACAGATGAAAGTAAAGCGGTTTAGGGGAAAGATTACTACATTTTTCTCGGAACGAAATTAGCTCATTCTTTGCGGCGTTACCGGCGCAGCCAGTTTGGGTGCGGCCAGCGCGTGACAAAATGCAACGCATTTTGTCACGCCTGTAAAGGCGGCCCGCAGGGTGAGCGCAGCGAATCACAACCGGAGCGTACATTCAGTACGTGAGGATTTGACTCGCTGCGCTCGCACTCTGTGCCGCACTAAAGTGCGTTCAAATTGCTTCGCAACTTGTGAGCACTGCCCAAGCCCAAAATGGCAAGCAAGGTAGCTGCAAAAGCAAAAAAAATGCCAGTCAGTTTCCTGACTGGCATTTCATACCTAAAGCCTGAGTTACATCGCTTTCTTGGTCAACTCGATCACGCGCAGTTTGGCGATCGCTTTGGCCAGTTCAGCAGATGCCTGAGCATAGTCGACATCGCCGTGAGAACTGGTTATATGCTCTTCCGCTTTGCGTTTCGCTTCCAGCGCACACGCTTCGTCGAGATCTGCACCGCGAATCGCAGTGTCAGCCAGCACGGTCGTCGAGCCAGGCTGCACTTCCAGCACGCCGCCGGAGAGATAAATAAACTCTTCCGCGCCATGCTGTTTAACGATGCGAATCATACCAGGCTTAATGGCGGTCAGCAGCGAGGCGTGGCCCGGGTAAATACCCAGCTCGCCTTCACTACCTGACACCTGGATGTGCTCTACCAGACCAGAGAACATTTGTTGCTCTGCGCTGACCACGTCCAGATGATAAGTCATAGCCATAACTAACCTCCCGGGAAACTGTTATTACAGTTTCTTCGCTTTTTCTACAGCTTCGTCGATGGAACCAACCATGTAGAAAGCCTGCTCTGGCAGATGGTCGAATTCACCTTCCATGATGCCTTTAAAGCCACGGATGGTATCTTTCAGCGACACATACTTACCTGGAGAACCGGTGAAGACTTCTGCCACGAAGAACGGCTGAGACAGGAAGCGCTGCATCTTACGAGCACGAGCAACAACCAGTTTGTCGTCTTCTGACAGCTCATCCATACCCAGGATAGCGATGATGTCTTTCAGTTCCTGGTAACGCTGCAGCAGGGACTGTACGCCACGCGCGGTGTCGTAGTGCTCCTGGCCAACAACCAGTGGATCCAGCTGACGGCTGGTGGAGTCCAGCGGGTCAACGGCTGGGTAGATACCCAGAGACGCGATCTGACGGCTCAGTACCACGGTTGCGTCAAGGTGCGCAAAGGTGGTGGCTGGAGATGGGTCAGTCAGGTCATCCGCAGGAACGTAAACCGCCTGTACGGAGGTGATGGAACCGGTCTTCGTGGAGGTAATACGCTCCTGAAGCACGCCCATCTCTTCCGCCAGTGTTGGCTGATAACCTACCGCAGATGGCATACGACCCAGCAGTGCAGATACTTCAGTACCGGCCAGGGTATAACGGTAGATGTTATCGACGAACAGCAGAACGTCACGACCTTCGTCACGGAATTTTTCCGCCATGGTCAGACCGGTCAGCGCAACGCGCAGACGGTTTCCAGGTGGCTCGTTCATCTGGCCGTAGACCAGTGATACTTTATCCAGAACGTTGGAGTCGGTCATTTCGTGGTAGAAGTCGTTACCTTCACGGGTACGCTCGCCCACACCGGCAAATACTGAGTAACCTGAGTGCTCGATCGCGATGTTACGGATCAGCTCCATCATGTTAACGGTTTTACCTACACCGGCGCCGCCGAACAGACCAACTTTACCGCCCTTCGCGAATGGACACATCAGGTCGATAACTTTGATACCGGTTTCCAGCAGTTCCTGAGAGCTTGACAGCTCTTCGTAGGAAGGAGCCGGACGGTGAATCGCCCAACGCTCCTGCTCACCGATGTCGCCTTTCATATCGATTGGCTCACCCAGCACGTTCATGATACGGCCAAGTGTCGCAGTACCAACTGGTACTTCGATTGGATGCTGCAGGTCCGCTACTTCCAGGCCACGTTTCAGGCCGTCAGAGGAACCCATGGCGATGGTACGAACCACGCCGCCACCCAGCTGCTGCTGAACTTCCAGCACCAGGCGAGCATCACCATTTTTAGTCTCAAGGGCGCTGTACACTTGT
Organism: Erwinia sp. V71; assembly: GCF_965644245.1. Taxonomy (NCBI): domain Bacteria; kingdom Pseudomonadati; phylum Pseudomonadota; class Gammaproteobacteria; order Enterobacterales; family Erwiniaceae; genus Erwinia; species Erwinia sp. V71. The sequence continues at coordinate 9,838 of NZ_CBFFRK010000100.1, read as the reverse complement.
GGTACTGCGTCCTGAGGGAATTCGACGTCCACTACGGCGCCGATTACCTGGACAATCTTTCCAGTAGCCATCTTAATCCTCTACCTAATTCATTAACCTGGTTAAACCGCGGAGGCCCCCGAGACAATCTCGGTAAGTTCCTGGGTGATGCTGGCCTGACGAGCTTTGTTGTACACCAACTGCAGCTCTTTGATCAGGTTGCCGCCGTTATCGGTTGCAGCTTTCATCGCCACCATACGTGCGGCCTGTTCGCTGGCCAGGTTCTCAACAACACCCTGGTAAACCTGAGACTCTACATAACGACGCAGTAAAGTATCCAGCAACCCTTTCGGATCAGGCTCATACAGGTAATCCCAGGTCTTCTTCTTCAGGTCGCCTTCATCTTCTGCCGGAGGTAATGGCAGCAGCTGAGAGATCTGCGGAGACTGAGACATGGTGTTGATAAATTTGTTGCTGACAATAAACAGCTTGTCCAAACGGCCTTCATCGTACGCCTGCAGCATTACTTTCACCGGGCCGATCAGATCAGACAGGGAAGGTTTATCCCCCATGCCGTTTACCTGAGCTACCACGTTGCCGCCGACTGAACTGAAGAATGACATACCTTTGGAACCGATAATCGCCAGATCGCTCTCGACGCCTTTATCAGCCCAGGCTTTCATATCCGCCAGCAATTTTTTGAACAGGTTAGTGTTCAAACCACCACAAAGCCCACGGTCGGTCGATACGACCAGGTAGCCGACGCGCTTAACGTCGCGCTCCTCAAGGTAAGGGTGCTTGTATTCCAGATTACCAAGTGCAATGTGACCAATCACTTTGCGCATGGTTTCTGCATAAGGACGGCTGGCCGCCATGCGTTCCTGCGATTTACGCATTTTGGAGGCGGCGACCATTTCCATCGCTTTGGTGATCTTCTGCGTATTCTGGACGCTTCCGATCTTACTACGTATCTCTTTTGCGCCGGCCATAAGCTTCTCCTCAAAGCCTTGCGGCCTGCCCTTTCAGGACAAGCCGCCAGACGTTACCAGGACTGGGTTGCTTTGAACGTTTCGAGGAGGCCTTTCAGCTTCTCTTCGATTTCGTTGTTGTAGTTACCAGACTGGTTGATTTCCGCGATCAGCTCGGCGTGGTCACGATCAGCATAGGCCAGCAGCGCAGCTTCGAAGCTACCGATTTTCGCCAGTTCGACGTCATTCAGGTAGCCGCGCTCAGCAGCGAACAGTACCAGACCCTGCTGTGCAACAGACATAGGTGCGTACTGTTTCTGCTTCAGCAGCTCGGTCACTTTCTGACCGTGGCTCAGCTGTTTGCGGGTTGCTTCGTCCAGATCGGAAGCGAACTGAGAGAACGCCGCCAGTTCACGATACTGTGCCAGCGCGGTACGGATACCACCGGACAGTTTCTTGATGATCTTGGTCTGAGCAGCACCACCCACACGGGATACGGAGATACCCGGGTTAACCGCCGGACGAATACCGGAGTTAAACAGGTTGGTTTCCAGGAAGATCTGACCATCGGTAATCGAGATTACGTTGGTTGGAACGAACGCGGAAACGTCGCCTGCCTGGGTTTCAATGATTGGCAGCGCAGTCAGAGAACCGGTTTGACCTTTAACTTCACCCTTGGTGAATGCTTCAACGTACTCAGCGTTAACGCGAGAAGCACGCTCCAGCAGACGGGAGTGGAGGTAGAATACGTCGCCCGGGAATGCTTCACGTCCTGGTGGACGACGCAGCAGCAGGGAAATCTGACGGTAAGCAACAGCCTGCTTAGACAGGTCATCGTATACGATCAGTGCATCTTCACCGCGGTCACGGAAGTATTCGCCCATGGTGCAACCGGCGTATGGCGCCAGGTATTGCAGTGCAGCGGATTCAGAAGCGGTCGCGACAACAACGATGGTGTTAGCCAGTGCGTTGTGCTCTTCCAGCTTACGCACCACGTTAGCAATGGTGGACGCTTTCTGGCCGATAGCCACGTACACACATTTGATACCGGAGTCGCGCTGGTTGATGATCGCATCGATTGCCATCGCGGTTTTACCGGTCTGACGGTCACCGATGATCAGCTCACGCTGGCCACGGCCGATTGGAATCATGGCATCGACAGATTTGTAACCGGTCTGAACAGGCTGATCAACAGACTGACGATCGATAACGCCCGGTGCGATAACTTCAACAGGTGCGAAACCATCGTTATCTACCACGCCTTTACCGTCGATAGGTGCACCCAGGGTGTTCACCACACGGCCCAGCAGGCCACGGCCAACCGGTACTTCCAGGATACGGCCAGTACACTTGACCTTCATGCCTTCGGCGAGGTCAGCGTATGGACCCATCACAACTGCACCTACGGAGTCGCGCTCCAGGTTCAGTGCGATAGCGTAACGGTTACCCGGCAGGGCAATCATCTCACCCTGCATCACATCGGCCAAGCCGTGGATGCGGATAACACCGTCACTTACAGAAACAATAGTACCTTCATTGTGAGCTTCGCTCACGACATTGAACTGAGCAATGCGCTGCTTGATCAGTTCGCTGATTTCGGTGGAATTCAGTTGCATATGCTCCAGTCCCCTTAAGACTGCAAGACGTCTGCCAGGCGCTCAAGACGGCCGCGTACGCTGCCATCAATCACCATATCACCCGAACGGATGATAACGCCCGCCATTACAGACTTATCAATTTTGCAATTCAGCTTAACTTTGCGTGACAGACGTTTTTCCATCGCGGCGCTGATTTTGGTCAGCTGTTCGTCACTCAGAGTATTGGCAGAGATAACTTCAACATCAGCCGTCGCATCATAAGCGGCGCGCAGCTGAGTGAACTGAGCCAGTACATCCGGCAGTGCCTGTAAACGTCCGTTTTCTGCCATCACCTTCACGAGGTTCTGGCCTGCTTCGTCGAGTTGATCACCACAGATTGCGTTGAAAGCAGCGGCAGTTGCCTCTGGCGCCATTGCACCAGAGAGAATGTCTGCCACCTGCTCATTACTTGCCACTTCCGCGGCAAACGCCAGCATCTGCTGCCAGCGATCGACACTCTGATGCTCAACAGCAAAGTCAAAAGCTGCTTTGGCGTAGGGGCGAGCTACAGTTACAAATTCAGACATCAGCCCCTCCCTCCTTACAGTTCAGCGACCAGTTTATCTACGATGTCGCTGTTAGCAGCTTCATCTACGGAACGTTCAATGATCTTCTCGGCGCCGGCCACAGCCAGCATCGCGACTTGCTTACGCAACTCTTCACGTGCACGTTTACGCTCAGCGTCAATTTCCGCCTGAGCCTGAGTGACGATCTTGTTACGTTCCTGCTCAGCTTCAGATTTCGCTTCGTCCAGGATCTGCGCGCGGCGTTTGTTCGCCTGCTCGATGATTACCTGGGCTTCTTCTTTCGCTTTTTTCAGCTGGTCGGTCGCATTAGCCTGCGCAAGATCCAAATCTTTTTTGGCCCGTTCCGCAGAAGCAAGGCCGTCAGCAATTTCTTTCTGGCGCTTTTCGATGGCAGCCATAATCGGCGGCCATACGTACTTCATGCAGAACAGGACAAACAGGACGAACGCGATGGCCTGGCCGAGGATTGTTGCGTTAAGGTTCACAGCACAATGCCTCTTGTTAAGTTAACTTTGTCTGCCGTTATCACTCTGGATAAGCGGCAGAATCCGTTCACTGCGCCACGTGGAGACGTATCGCAGATGAACAATCGGTTACTACGCGACGGCGAACATCACGTACAGACCCAGACCAACAGCGATCATCGGGATAGCATCCACCAGACCCATTACAACAAAGAACTGCGTACGCAGCAGAGGAATCAGATCCGGCTGACGCGCAGCGCCTTCCAGGAATTTACCTCCGAGGATGCCGATACCGATCGCAGCACCGATTGCCGCCAGGCCCATCATCACAGCGGCAGCCATGTACAGCAGATCCATATTCAGGTTTTCCATGACAGTCTCCAGTTTGTTTCAAGTTAAAACGCAGTAGTGTTGAGAAAAAATCAATGCTCTTCAGATGCCATCGACAGATAGACAATCGTTAAGACCATGAAAATGAAAGCCTGCAACGAAATGATCAGGATGTGGAAAATGGCCCATGGCACATTCAGAACCCACTGTGACCACCACGGCAGCAGGCCAGCAATCAGGATAAAAATCAATTCACCCGCATACATGTTGCCGAACAGTCGCAGACCGAGAGAAACCGGTTTGGACAGCAGGCTCACACCTTCAAGGATCAGGTTGATGGGGATAAATACCGGGTGATTGAAAGGTTGCAGTGTCAGCTCCTTAGTGAAGCCGCCAACGCCTTTCATTTTGATGCTGTAGAACAGAATCAAAATAAACACGCCCAGCGCCATGGACAGCGTGACGTTAACGTCAGCTGAAGGCACAACACGCAGAGCTGGCAGACCGAATACATGCTCACCGATGTACGGCAGCAGGTCGATAGGCAGCAGATCCATGAAGTTCATCAGGAACACCCAGACGAAAATCGTCAGAGCCAGCGGAGCGATAAGTTTGCTTTTACCGTGGTACATGTCGCGCACGTTGCCGTCGACAAAACCTACCACCAGTTCAATAGCAGTCTGGAATTTCCCCGGCACGCCGCTGGTCGCGGTTTTCGCGACTTTACGGAACAGCACCAGGAACAACAGGCCCAGCACCACGGAGAAAAACATGGAATCGATATTTAATACCCAGAAAGACGCCGGGGCGTCGTGCGGGTGCACTAACTCGAAAGTACGCAGGTCCAACTGAAGGTGACTCAGATGGTGACCTATGTAATCTTGCGGAGTAGAGATTTCTCCTGCAGCCATGATGCCTCTTACCCTTTGTTGTTAATTACAGCCGGCGCCAGTATTTGCACCACCAGCACCGATAACCACGTCAGCCCGAGCGGCAGGAACACCGCACCGAACACACCCAGCGCCACCATCAGCAGCAGAACCGTGGCAAACACCTTCAGCACTTCACCAAGGGCGAAGCTCCAGGCAACACGGCCTTTCGCGGGTGTTTGCGCCTGCAGGCGCCAGGCTAAAAACATAAAGAACACATTTGGCAGCCATGCCGCCAGTCCGCCAGCCAGTGCAGATACACCCCAGCTGACATCTTTCAGCATGAACAGCAATCCGATTACGACAAATGTCACCAGCTGAATGAGCAGCACGGTTCGGGCAAACTTCATACTGTAGAGAGACACTGACATAAGCTTTAACTCTCCTGCCCCCTGCGGGGTATGTCGCGTGTCGTATAAAACTGCCTTTACTCATTTGAGTCAAGCAGCAAAAAACGAGCAAATTATACGGGGCGCACCTGCGATTTCAATGGATAAGTAGCGAAAAGGTGAACAATTATTTAAATTTCTTTCTGACGGGCTATTTTTCAAAAGCGTCGGGAACAGTAAAGTGAACGTAATTTGCTGTAATGCACGCAAAACATCGCTCACAAAGCGTGCTTCAGATCACAATTCTTTAATATAATGGCGAAATATCGTACGCTTGCTTTCAGCTTATTATGAGAAGTGAAATATTTAAAAAGATAAAAATCAATCACTTGTGTTTGTTTAATTTAAAAACAGCAAATAACGTCGATAAAAACCTTATATTGACATCGTCAGCAAACTTTCTATTTCAATAAACCGCCAACTTTCGCCCATGCGTAATTGAGATATATTTTCATTAACGCCCCAGCACTCACTTATACAATCAGAACGACGTGATAATTCTGATAATATGATGTGAAATTAACGTTAAATGTAACTGGCCGTGACCGTTAATTTCAGCAGGGCGATTTAACCGGATTGAAACAGAATGAGCGGGCAAAAAATCGTGGTAAAAAGTGCACAAAAGGCTAATTTCCGCCCAGCTCATACCCTAACTCAAATGGTGTTGATCACCACCAGATGGCGTTCACCTTCCAGCTGAGGAACCACCAGCTGCACCGTACGCGTCACACGGAAGCCTTCCGGTAATGCTGTCATTTCATCTTCCGGCAGTACCCCTTTCAGGGCATAAAATGCACCTTCAGCCGCAGGCAGGTGGCGACACCAGCTCAGCATGTCGTTCAGAGAGGCAAAAGCACGGCTGATCACGCCATCAAAGGGTGGTTCCGGCACAAACTCTTCCACCCGGCTCTGCACCGGCGTGATATTGGTCAGCTTCAGCTCATGCTGCACCTGGCGCAGAAAACGCACGCGTTTTCCGAGGCTGTCGAGCAGGGTGAAATGGGCATCCGGGCGCACAATCGCCAGCGGAATGCCCGGCAATCCTGGACCGGTGCCAACATCAATAAAACGGCTGCCCTGCAGATGCGGCTCCACCACAATGCTGTCAAGAATATGGCGCACCAGCATCTGCTCTGGTTCACGCACCGAAGTCAGGTTGTAGGCTTTATTCCACTTATGCAGCATATCGACATAGGCCACCAGCTGTTGCTTTTGCTGATCGGACAGAGAAATGTTGGCGGCGTTAAGCAGGGAGGTGAGTTTATTGATCACAGTAAATTCCGGTGACGGTGAGTGAATGGTGTTGTTCTGCAAGAATATTTTCCTGTGCATGCCGAATGCACTGTGGCTGAAGGGTATCGCCTGAATACCAGAGATACCCGGGGTGGCCATCCCGTGCTCCTGCGCGGGAAAACCGCTCCGGAGCCATCGGGATGATTTCCCCTAAAATCAGCCGCTTTTATCGCCTGTGAGAAACGCGTCAGTGAGATCGTGTTCCGCAGGTATCAGGCACTTTTGCGCAGCAGACCCTGTTTTTTCAGGTAAATCAGCAGAATAGAGATCGCCGCTGGCGTGATCCCGGAAATACGTGACGCCTGGCCAATTGACGATGGCTTATGGTCGTTCAGTTTGGCAATCACTTCGTTGGACAGACCATTGACCTGGCGATAATCCAGCGTGGCAGGCAATACCGTGTTTTCATTACGCTGCTGGCGGTCAATCTCTTCCTGCTGGCGCGCGATGTAGCCTTCGTATTTGACCTGGATCTCAACCTGCTCAGCCGCCTGCGGATCATCCAGTGCCGGGCTGAATGCCGAAAGGCCTGTCAGGATGTCATAGGTCATTTCCGGACGACGCAGCAGATCTTCGGCACTGGCTTCTTTGGTCAGTGGTGCGCTCAGCTGGGCGTTGATCTCGTCAACACCGGCTGTTTTCGGATGCACCCAGATATCACGCAGACGCTGACGCTCCTGTTCGATGCTTTCCAGTTTCTGGTTGTAGCGCGCCCAGCGTGCATCGTCCACCAGACCGAGTTCGCGGCCTGTCGCGGTCAGACGCAGATCGGCATTGTCTTCGCGCAGCATCAGGCGATATTCCGCACGTGAGGTGAACATACGGTACGGTTCTTTGGTGCCGAGGGTGCAAAGATCGTCCACCAGCACGCCAAGGTAAGCCTGATCGCGGCGTGGTGCCCAGCCCTCTTTGTCGGCTGACAGGCGACCGGCGTTCAGACCGGCCAGCAGACCCTGTGCTGCCGCTTCTTCGTAACCGGTGGTGCCGTTGATCTGACCCGCAAAGAACAGGCCGTTGATATATTTACTTTCCAGCGTCGGTTTCAGATCGCGTGGATCGAAGAAATCATACTCGATCGCATAACCTGGACGAACAATGCGCGCGTTCTCCATCCCTTTCATCGAATGGACAATTTTCATCTGCACATCGAAGGGCAGGCTGGTGGAGATGCCGTTCGGGTAGATCTCATTGCTGGTTAAGCCTTCCGGCTCAAGGAAAATCTGGTGCGCGTTACGATCGGCAAAGCGCATCACTTTGTCTTCAATCGACGGACAGTAACGCGGGCCAATACCTTCAATCACCCCGGCATACATCGGGCTGCGATCGAGGTTATTACGGATCACGTCATGGGTCTGCTCGTTGGTATAGGTGATGTAGCACGGCACCTGCTGTGGATGCTGCGAGACATCGCCCATAAACGAGAACACCGGCATCGGGTTGTCGCCATGTTGTGGCGCCAGCACACTGAAATCGATGGTGCGCGCGTCAATACGCGGCGGTGTACCGGTTTTCAGGCGACTGACGCGTAACGGCAGTTCACGCAGACGGCGTGACAGCGGAATGGATGGCGGATCGCCGGCACGGCCACCGCTGTAGTTATCCAGTCCGATATGAATTTTGCCATCGAGGAAAGTGCCCGCGGTCAGCACCACGGCTTTGGCGCGGAATTTCAGGCCCATCTGCGTGACAGCACCGACCACACGATCGTTTTCGACAATCAGATCTTCGACCGCCTGCTGGAAGATCATCAGGTTCGGCTGATTCTCCAGTGCGGTGCGTACCGCCTGCCGATACAGCACACGGTCAGCCTGTGCACGGGTTGCGCGCACTGCCGGGCCTTTACTGGCGTTTAGTATTCTAAACTGAATACCGGCGCGATCGATCGCGCTGGCCATTAAGCCGCCCAGTGCATCCACTTCTTTCACCAGATGCCCCTTGCCGATCCCGCCAATCGCCGGGTTACAGGACATTTGCCCCAGCGTATCGATGTTGTGGGTTAACAACAGGGTTTGCTGACCCATTCGGGCAGCAGCCATTGCGGCTTCTGTTCCCGCATGACCACCACCGATAACGATGACGTCAAAAGGATCCGGATAGAACATGGTACTGCACCTCGCGATATGAACGGTCAGGGAGATTTCCCTGGGGCGTGAATTCTACTCAACTTTAGACGACGGCGAAAGCACCGGGATCGTCAGGGTATAAAAAGAGAGATCTTTTTTCTTTTAAGGATCTCTCTGTTAGATCTCTTATTAGGATCGTCGATCGCTGTGGATAAGCGTGTTTTGCTTAAGATGATCAAGCGATTAGCCTGGATCGATAGCTGTGAATGATCGGTGATCCGGATCCGTATAAGCTGGGATCTAAAAGCGGCTTTATTCACAGGGTCAGGAAGTAACCAGCCTTGTTCTCTGGATAACAACCGGTTATTAGGGGGTGAATACATGAGTTATCCACAAACAAAGCGACCTGGTTAGCGCAAAATAAGTGGAAAATATTGCGGATCGAGAGAAAAAAAGTGTCGCGATCCGCAAAAAGAGGCTCCGGAGACCCGCTTTGAGGGACTCAGATCAGCGTTTTCCAGCTTTCGACCCATTCACCTGCCGGATCTTCCGGGATCTCATGTTCCAGCACATCAATCTTCAGATGATCGCCGATACGCTTAGCACCTGCTGCGTTGAGCAGCGCTTCGACTTTATCCAGCGCACCGCAGAACAGATCGTATTCCTTATTACCAATCCCCACTGCGCCATAGGTCACGGCGGAGAGGTCAGGCTGCTGTTCGCTGATCTCTTCATATAAAGGAAGCAGATTATCCGGCAGCTCACCCGCGCCATGAGTGGAGGTCACCACCAGCCAGATGCCTTCACGTGGCAGTTCCTGCAATTCAGGGCCATGCAGGACCTCTGTGGTAAAGCCTGCGTCTTCCAGCTTCTCCGCCAGATGCTCAGCAACGTACTCTGCGCTGCCTAAGGTGCTGCCAGTAATGAGGGTAATGTCGGCCATGATGGGGATCCCTGAGTCATAAAGGGGGGCATTGTACTCTGTGATCAGGCTGGGATCTACCTGTGGAAAACAGGGGTATAGCGGGTATGGATACGCGATGTAATGGCTTTGTCTGATCGATATTCAACAGGCACACCCTTCATTTTTTAGCTGCTCTTATTTAGCCTGGTATTGATTCTTACAGGATATTAGAAAACTCTTTCATCTTTCTTGCGTAAGTTTATCAGGCTGTTTTTTTATTTAAGGAAGGTGCGATTAATTCGATGGGAACCATTTTTTCGTCCTGTCATCGTATGGTAAATGAACAAAGAACCGC
>NZ_CBFFRK010000099.1:0-16100 GCF_965644245.1 Erwinia sp. V71 | reverse complement strand
AGGATGTTAAAAAGTGTTCACCATGTCCCCGAACACCTGTCTGCAATGTCCCCGGACCGTACAGTTATGGGGGAGGGTGCCAGGTCCAGGAAGGACGCTAAGGAAACAACAGATCAGCACAGCTCCAGATGAACTTCGTGCTGCTCAATCACTTTCATCACACTGGCAGGCGGCAGCTGGTCGGTATACAGCTGGTCAATCAGGCTCATATTGCCAAGATTCACCATCGCATTGCGGCCAAATTTCGAATGATCTGCCACCAGCATCACGCAGCGCGAATTCTCAATAATCGCCCGTTTGGTGCGCACTTCGTGATAGTCAAACTCCAGCAGCGAACCATCCATATCAATGCCACTGATACCGAGGATGCCGTAATCGAGACGGAACTGGGAGATAAAATCCAGTGTCGCCTCGCCCATAATGCCACCGTCGCGCGTACGCACCTCGCCACCGGCCAGAATCAGGCGGAAGTCAGGCTTCTCCATCAGCAGCACGGCCACATTGAGGTTATTGGTCACCACGCGCAGATTATTGTGATTCAGCAGTGCATACGCCACCGCTTCCGGCGTGGTGCCGATATCAATAAACAGCGTGGCGCCATCCGGGATCTGGCTGGCGACGCGCTGAGCAATGCGCGCCTTTTCCGCCGACCACATCATTTTACGATCCTGCCAGGCAGTATTCTCAGAACTGGATGGCAGTGCGGCGCCGCCGTGATGGCGCTGAATTTTATTCTGATCCGCCAGATCGTTCAGATCGCGGCGGATGGTTTGCGGGCTGACATCGAAATGATCCACCAGCTCTTCGGTACTGACATAGCCCTGACGACGAACCAGATCAATAATGGCGTCGTGACGTTGCGTCTGCTTCACGAAAATCTCCGAACAGTATTGATATTATTTGCGTACTTTATACGTGTCGACGGCGGCCATCGCCAGACCGACCAGCAGCCCGGTCACATGAGCCGCATTAGCGATAGCCAGGCCAAACGCGCCAAAATAGCCAATCACCAGCCACAAAATCGCGAAAGCCATCAGGCCACGCTCAAGGAAAACACCGCTGGCGGGATCGCGCTCGCCGCGCAGCCAGACATAGCCCATCAGGGCATAGACCACACCCGATAAACCGCCAAACCAGATGCCGCTAAACTTCGCCTGCATCCAGCCGCTAAGCAGTGCGGAAATCAGCGCAATCACCACCAGCTTGCCAGTACCCAGCCGCTTCTCTACCGCGCCGCCAAGATACCACCACCACATCACGTTAAAGGCGATATGTAATAGCGAGAAATGCAGCAACGCATGGCTGACCCAGCGCCACACCTGAAAATACTGGCTTTCACTGGCAGGCCATGCCAGCCAGTACAGCATGGTACGGTCGCCGACAATCTGCATCAGGATATAGACCGCCACACAAGCGATCATCACGACCATCGTCAGCGGGCCGGCGCGCTCGCGGATATTGGCGAGAATCGATGACCGCTGGTACTGCAACCCGCTGGCGGTATTGCCGGACTGCCAGCTGGCGTCCTGATAACGCGGATGCAACGGGTCGCGCACAAACTGCTGAAGCTCGTTTTCAACCAGCGCCGCCTGCGATTCATCATCCAGCAGGAGGGTATACGTCTCGCCATGCTCAATGCGCAGCCGCACACCGCGGGTCGCCATATAATCCACAAACGCCTGTGCCAGACGCGGGTTATTGAAATGAGTAATGCGCATCATACCTGCCATCCTTTTACTGTCTGCAATAAGCGCGTTTTGGGGAGAAAATGGTCAGTTACGCTTCGATTAATTGCGGAAACGCCAGTCGCCAGGCCTCAAAACCGCCATCGACACTGTAGACCTGATCGAATCCCTGCGTCAGTAAATACTGCGCGGCGCTCTTGCTGCTGTTGCCGTGATAACACATCACCAGCACCGGCTTACTGTAATCCGTCTGTTGCATAAAGGTGGTAAGAGAGACATTGGTGAGATGGAACGCGCCGGTGGCATGCGCGGCGGCAAAACTGTTCGGATCGCGGATATCGACCATAACCGCGTCGCCTTGCGCCAGACGCGCCTGTGCCTGCTGCACACTGATACATTCAAATTGTTCCATCGGGTTTTCCAGTGATTAATCAATAGCCATTGCCGGTATTGTAACCTGAAGCGGGCCGGCAATAACCCGAAAATAGCGTGGTTATTGCGCTTTTATCAGGTTAATTATGTTACCTGCATCACGCATAAATGTTTTTATTCCGTTAACACTGGCATCAATGTTGGTTTCCGATTACTATTATGCTCGAAAACGAACACATTTGAACAATTCCGAACATCGGAGGAGATGAAGTGGAAACCAAAGACTTGATCGTAATCGGCGGCGGCATCAACGGTGCTGGTATTGCAGTCGATGCAGCAGGACGCGGACTGTCTGTGCTCATGCTGGAAGCGCAAGACCTGGCATCCGCAACCTCTTCCGCCAGTTCAAAACTGATTCACGGTGGCCTGCGCTACCTTGAACACTACGAATTCCGCCTGGTCAGCGAAGCGCTGGCCGAACGCGAAGTGCTGCTGAAAATGGCGCCACATATCGCCTTCCCGATGCGCTTTCGCCTGCCACACCGCCCACATCTGCGTCCATCGTGGATGATCCGCGCAGGCCTGTTCCTGTACGATCACCTCGGCAAACGTACCAGCCTGCCAGGCAGTAAAGGGTTGCGTTTTGGCGCAGAATCAGTACTAAAACCTGAAATCGTGCGCGGTTTCGAATATTCCGACTGCTGGGTTGATGATGCGCGTCTGGTTGTGCTGAATGCGCAGGAAGTGGTGAAACACGGCGGTGAAGTACGAACCCGTACCCGCGTCACCCGCGCATGGCGTGAAAATGGCCTGTGGATGGTGGAAGCCGAAGATATCGACAGCGGTAAAACCTACACCTGGCGCGCCAAAGGTCTGGTCAACGCGACGGGCCCGTGGGTGAAACAGCTGTTTGACGACGGCCTGAAACTGAAATCACCGTATGGCATTCGTCTGATCAAAGGCAGCCATATTGTCGTGCCACGTGTCCACACCCAGAAGCAGGCCTACATTCTGCAGAACGAAGATCATCGTATCGTGTTCGTCATTCCCTGGCTGGATGAGTTTTCGATCATCGGCACCACCGATGTCGAATATAAAGGCGATCCGAAAGACGTCAAAATCGACGACAACGAGATCGACTATCTGCTGAAAGTGTACAACGCGCACTTCACCAAACAGCTGGTACGCGACGATATCGTCTGGACCTATTCCGGTGTGCGCCCGCTGTGTGATGACGAATCGGATTCACCACAGGCCATCACCCGTGATTACACGCTGGATGTGCATGATGAAGCAGGCCAGGCACCGCTGCTGTCGGTCTTTGGCGGCAAACTGACCACCTACCGTAAACTGGCCGAACATGCGCTGGAAAAACTGGCGAAATACTACCCGGGCATCGGTGCTGCGTGGACGCGCAACTGCGTCCTGCCGGGCGGTGATATTGCCGGCACGCGTGAAGATTACGCAGCCAGCCTGCGTCGCCGTTACAGCTTTATCAGCGAAGGCATGGCGCGCCACTATGCACGCACTTACGGCAGTAACACGGAGCTGTTACTGAAAGATGCCCGCAGCCTGGAAGACCTGGGTGAGCACTTCGGCCATGACTTCTATGAAGCCGAACTGCGCTACCTGGTGCAGCATGAATGGGTGCGTGGTCTGGATGATGCCATCTGGCGTCGTACCAAACTGGGAATGTGGCTGACTGAAGAGCAGCAGGCGCGTGTCAGTGCCTGGCTGGCGGAGCACCAGAAAAGCCCGGAGTTGTCTCTGGCATCATAAACTGACGGGCAGCACCATGCTGCCCGCTTTTTACAGTATGTCTAAACGCAAAAAACCCCGCTTAGTCGCGGGGCTTTTTGCTTTGCAGACGACGGCTTAGCGAGGGCAGCGTCTTTAGACGCTACAAGCGAATCGGCGAAATATGCCAGATCTCATCGGCATACTCCTGAATAGTGCGATCCGACGAGAAGTAGCCCATCTCTGCAATATTCAGTGCAGCACGTCGCTGCCACTCGTCCGGGTGACGATACAGCTCATCCACCTTATCCTGGGTATTCACATAGCTGCGGTAATCGGCCAGCAGCTGATAGTGGTCCCCCAGATTCACCAGTGAATCAAACAGATCACGATACCGGCCGGGTTCCTGCGGACTGAATACCCCGGTGGCGATCTGCGTCAGCGCCTGACGTAATTCCGCATCTTCATCATAATATTGATGCGAGTTGTAGCCATTACGCCGCAGCGCCTCGACCTGTGGCGTGGTATTGCCGAAGATAAAGATATTCTCTTTGCCGACATGCTCCAGCATCTCAACGTTAGCGCCATCCAGCGTACCGATCGTCAGTGCACCATTCAGCGCAAACTTCATATTACTGGTGCCCGACGCCTCCGTACCCGCCAGCGAAATCTGCTCGGAAAGATCCGCTGCCGGAATGATGATCTGCGCCAGGCTCACGCCATAGTTAGGAATAAACACCACCTTCAGCTTATTCTTCACCTGTGGATCGCTGTTGATCACCTTCGCCACATCATTGATTAAATGGATAATATGCTTCGCCATATAGTATGCCGACGCCGCTTTACCGGCGAAGATATTGACGCGCGGCACCCATTTCGCATTCGGATCGGCCTTAATGCGGTTATAACGCGTGATCACATGCAGCACGTTCAGCAGCTGGCGCTTGTACTCATGAATACGTTTGATCTGCACATCAAACAGCGCATGCGGGTCCAGCACCACATCAAGGTTTTTCGCCACCCAGTCCGCCAGACGTTTTTTATTCGCCAGCTTGGCATCAGCGATCTGCTCGATAAAAGTCGGATAATCAATATGCTGTTTGATCTCCCTCAGCTCACTGAGATCGGTGCGCCAGGTACGGCCAATGGTTTCATCCAGCACGTTTGATAATGGCGGATTGGCCAGCGCCAGCCAGCGACGTGGCGTCACACCGTTGGTTTTATTACAGAAACGGCCCGGGAACAGGCGGGCAAAATCAGCAAACAACGACTGCACCATCAGATTCGAGTGCAGCTCCGACACGCCATTAACTTTGTGGCTGGCAACCACCGCCAGCCAGGCCATACGGATCTGGCGGCCATGGTTCTCATCGATAATCGAGATGCGCGACAACAGTTCCCAGTCATCCGGGTAATAATCCTGAATGGTTTTCAGGAAGTAATCGTTAATATCAAAGATAATCTGCAGATGACGCGGCAGGATTTTGCCAATCATATCCACCGGCCAGGTTTCCAGCGCCTCGCTCATCAGCGTGTGGTTGGTGTACGAGAACACCTGACAGGTCACTTCAAAGGCATCATCCCAGCTGTATTTGTGTTCATCAATCAGCAGGCGCATCAGCTCCGGGATCGCCAGCACCGGGTGGGTGTCATTCAGATGAATGGCGATTTTATCCGGCAGGTTTTCAAAGGTCTGATGCATCGTCCAGTGACGATGGAGAATATCCTGCACCGTCGCCGAAACAAGGAAGTACTCCTGACGCAGACGTAACTCACGCCCGGAATAAGTGGAATCATCCGGATAAAGCACACGCGATACGTTTTCCGAATGGTTCTTATCCTCTACTGCGGCAAAGTAGTCACCCTGGTTAAATTTACCCAGATTGATTTCGTTACTCGCCTGCGCGCCCCACAAACGCAGGGTATTGGTGGCATCAGTATCGAAACCGGGGATAATCTGGTCATAGGCCATCGCCAGCACTTCCTCGGTTTCCACCCAATTGGCGCGTGCACCTTCATGCTGGATGCGGCCGCCGAAACGTACCTTATAACGGGTGTTAAAACGCTGGAACTCCCACGGGTTACCATATTCCAGCCAGTAATCCGGCGACTCCGCCTGACGCCCGTCAATAATGTTCTGCTTGAACATACCGTAGTCATAACGGATGCCGTAACCCCGCCCCGGCAGCGCCAGTGTCGCCAGCGAATCGAGGAAGCAGGCCGCCAGACGCCCCAGGCCGCCATTGCCCAGTCCCGGATCGTTCTCCTCTTCCATCAGCTCTGCGAGGTCAAAACCCATCTCCTCCAGCGCTTTGTTGATATCGTCATAGATACCCATCGCCAGCAGTGCATTGGACAGGGTGCGCCCCATCAGAAACTCCATCGACAGGTAGTACACCTGGCGCACTTCCTGCGACAGCTGTGCGCGATTAGAGCGCAGCCAGCGCTCGACCATACGGTCGCGAACGGCCAGCAGCGTGGCGTTCAGCCACTCATGCTTATTGGCGATAGAAGGATCTTTGCCCAGCGTAAACATCAGTTTATAGGCAATAGAGTTTTTCAGAGCTTCGACACTCAGCGTCGGTGAGGCATAGGTGAAAGGTGCGTTCATATCAAGTATCCCATATCCTGGTTACAGCAAGCGTTGATAAAGATCGCGATAGGCAAGTGCCGCCACCTGCCAGCTAAAATCCATCCCCATCGCCTGACGCTGGACATAACGCCAAAGTGAAGGACGGGACCACAACACAAATGCACGCCGGATCGCCCTCAGCAGCGACCAGGCATTACTGTCTTCAAAGGTGAAGCCACTGGCGATGCCATCCGCCAGGTTCTCCAGGGAACTGTCGTTGACGGTATCCGCTAAGCCGCCGGTACGTCGCACCAGCGGCAGCGTGCCATATTTCAGGCCATACAGTTGCGTCAGACCGCAAGGCTCGAAACGGCTGGGCACCATAATCACATCCGCCCCGCCCATAATGCGGTGGGAAAAGGCTTCGTGATAACCAATCTGTACACCGACATAGCCCGGATTCTCTGCCGCGGCGGCAAGGAATCCCTGCTGTAATTCCGCATCACCCGCGCCGAGCAACACCAGTTGCCCGCCCTGCTCCAGTAAACCGGGCAGCGCTTCCAGTACCAGGTCCAGCCCTTTCTGCCGGGTTAAGCGGCTGACCACAGCAAACACCGGCACTTTGTCATCGACCCGCAGCCCCATGGCGATTTGCAGCTGGCGCTTGTTTTCCGCTTTCGCTTCCAGCGAGTCCTGGTGATAACGCGAACTCAGCAGCAGATCGTGTTTGGGATGCCAGATGGTCGGGTCGACGCCATTCAGAATGCCGCTCAGCCGCCCTTCACGTAAACGCTGCAGCAGCAGCGCCTCCATCCCATAACCATACTCCGGCTGGGTAATCTCGTGGGCATAAGTAGGGCTGACCGCCGTAATATGATCGGCATAGTACAACCCGGCTTTCAGGTACGATATTTGCCCATAGAACTCCAGCCCGTGCATATTAAAAAACGCCCCTGGCAGCTGAATCTGTTCCAGATGGTGGGCCGAAAACAGCCCCTGATAAGCCAGATTATGGACGGTAAATACCGATTTTGCCGGACGACCGCGCGCCGCCAGATACGCGCAGGTCAGTCCGGCATGCCAGTCATGGGCGTGTACCACGTCCGGACGCCAGAACGTATCCAGCCCGCATGCCAGTTCACAACCCATCCAGCCCAGCAGCGCGAAGCGCAGATAATTATCCGTATAGGAATACTGGTTCTCATCGTGGTAAGGGCTGCCGGGACGATCGTACAACCCTTGTGCTTCAATCAGATAAATGCCGACACCGTTAAAGTGTCCGTAATGCAGGCGAACAGGACCGGCAAAGGTTTGCAGCTCCGCGACCACTTCCGTATGGGGTATGCCTTTGCGCAGGTCAGGAAACATCGGGATCAGCACCCGTGCATCCGTCCCTTCTGCTATCTGCGCGGCGGGTAATGCCCCGACCACATCCGCCAAACCTCCAGTTTTGAGTAGCGGAAAAAGTTCTGAACAGACATGTAAAACCTGCATTCTCGACTCCTTTAACGTTGCACTGACGCATTCCTCTGCATCGATAGCAATAACCCCTTTCGTCGGTTAGCTCGTGGTGCCAGCCAGTTTGGCCAGCATCGTGCGCGTAACCAGTACGATCCCCTCTTCTGAACGATAAAACCGGCGACTGTCTTCATCCGGGTTCTCACCAATCACCATCCCTTCCGGGAGGGTACAGGCGCGATCAATCACGCAGCGGCGCAGGCGGCATGAACGCCCGACCACCACGTCCGGAAGCAACACGGAGGAATCAATATTGCAGAATGAATTCACCCGCACGCGCGGGAACAACACCGAATGCACCACCACGGAACCGGAAATAATGCAGCCGCCGGAAACCAGTGAATTCATGGTCATGCCATGACTGCCCGAGCGATCCTGGACAAACTTCGCCGGTGGCAGCTGCTCCATCTGAGTACGAATCGGCCAGTCCTGGTCATACATATCCAGCTCCGGCGTGACCGACGCCAGATCGAGATTGGCGCGCCAGTAAGCTTCCAGCGTCCCGACATCACGCCAGTACGGCGGCGCGGTATCATCGCTTTGTACGCAGGAGAGATTGAAGGAGTGAGCGTAAGCTTCACCGCTGGCGACAATTTTAGGCAGCAGATCTTTACCAAAGTCGTGGCTGGAGTTGGCCTGCTGCAAATCTTCTTCCAGCAGCTGATAAAGGTAATCGGCGTTAAACACGTAGATGCCCATGCTGGCTAATGCCTGGCTGTCATCACTCGGCATCGACGGCGGGCTGGCCGGTTTTTCCACAAAGGCGGTGACTTTATTATCGTTATCGACGGCCATCACGCCGAACGCAGTGGCCTCTTCTACCGGCACCGGAATACAGGCGATGGTGCAGCGTGCATGGTGGGTAACGTGATCCAGCAGCATGCGCGAATAGTCCATTTTATAGATATGATCGCCTGCCAGAATCACGATGTACTGCGCGTTGTAGCGCCGAATGATGTCGAGATTTTGCGTCACCGCATCCGCCGTGCCGCGATACCAGCTCTCCGTCGAGAAGCGCTGCTGTGCCGGCAGTAGATCGACGAATTCATTCATCTCTTCATTAAACACTGACCAGCCGCGCTGGATATGCTGCACCAGGGTGTGCGACTGGTATTGGGTGATCACGCCAATACGGCGGATCCCGGAGTTAATGCAGTTGGAGAGGGCAAAGTCGATAATGCGAAACTTACCGCCAAAATGCACCGCAGGTTTGGCGCGTTTTGCTGTCAGATCCCGCAGGCGCGTACCGCGCCCGCCAGCCAGGATCAGGGTTACCGTTTGCGTCGGCAGTTGCCGTGCCAGCATCAGATGATCGGCTCTTTCTAACTGGACCATGTCTGACTCCTCATTGGTGCTTGTGGAATACGCTCACGCCACGCGCGGGCCCATGCCAGACAGTTGAGAGGATCGGGTTATCATCCCCGGCAAACGGGGGAATGGCTTGCCACTCCCCATCTGGAAGTGCGATGTCGTTTACGTGTTCAGTGGCATTGATGGTGATGAGCCAACGGCCGGAAAGCAGGATCTGCATGCAATGCGGCCCCCGCTTCCACTCGTCACTACGCAGTGGCCGCCCGTCGGCATTCAGCCACTGGACATTGCCGTCCCCTTCCTGCCACCACTGATCCTGCTGCAGCGCCGGGATCTGGCGGCGCAACTGAATCAGAGCGGCAGTGAATTCGAACAATCCGTTATCAGCATTTTGCCAGTCCAGCCAGGTCAGAGAATTATCCTGGCAGTAAGCATTGTTATTCCCCTGCTGGCTGTGACCATGTTCGTCACCGGCCAGCAGCATTGGTGTGCCCTGCGCCAGCAGCAGTGATGTCAGCAGTGCCTGCTGGCTGCGCTGACGGCGCTCCAGCACATTCAGCGACACCTTCAGCCCCTCACTGCCGTGATTATGGCTGAAGTTGGTGCTGTTGCCATCGCGGTTCTCTTCGCCATTGGCTTCGTTATGTTTGCGTTCAAAGCTCACCACATCACGCAGGGTAAAACCGTCGTGGGCGGTGATCAGATTGATACTGGCCGAAGGCGGGCGACCGCTGAGCTGGAACACATCACTGGACGCCGCGAAACGGCGGGCAAAGTCGCCTTTACTGATATCGCCAAACAGCCAGAAGCGGCGCATCGCGTCACGGAAATGGTCGTTCCATTCCGTAAACGGATCAGGGAAATTACCCACCTGATAGCCGCCCGGGCCAATATCCCACGGCTCGGCAATCAGTTTTACCTGCGACAGCAGCGGAGCAGCCTGCATCGCGCGTAACAGCTCCGCCTGTGGATCGAACGCTGGTGTGCGCCCCAGCACCGTGGCTAAATCGAAACGGAAGCCATCCACATGGCACACCTCCACCCAGTAGCGCAGGCAATCCAGCGTCCACTGCAGCACCTGCGGCTGGCTGAGGTTCAGCGTGTTACCGCAGCCAGTCCAGTTATGGTAATCCCCGTTTTCGGTCAGCCAGTAATAGCTCTTATTGTCGACACCGCGCAGCGACAGGGTTGGCCCCAGTTCGGCTTCCAGCTCAGCGGTGTGGTTAAACACCACATCCAGTACCACTTCGATCCCGGCGCGGTGCAGCGCTTTCACCGCCTGCTGAAACTCCTGCAACGGCGGGCAGCTGGCAACGCCGGAGGCATAACGCCCGTCCAGCGCCCACGGCGTCAGCGGGTTATAACCCCAATAGTTACTCAGCCCGAGGCGCTGTAAACGCGGCTCGCTGGCGAAACTGGCGACCGGCAGCAGCTCCAGTGTGGTAATGCCCAGCCGTTTGAAATAGTCGATCATCACCGGATGACCAAGCGCAGCGTAACTGCCGCGCAGATCCTGCGGGATATCCGGGTGCAGCTTTGTCAGGCCACGGACATGCGCTTCATAGATCACCGTTGAACCCCATGGCACACGCGGCGGCACATCGTTTTCCCAGTCGAATGTCTCGTTCACCACCACACTTTTCGGTGCCAGCGCGGCCGTATCGCGCGGATCAGGCTCAACATCACCACACAGCAGCATCTCATCATCCGGTACATCGCCCGCCACACCACGCGCACAAGGGTCGACCAGCAATTTCGCCGGATTAAAGCGGTGCCCGGCGCGTGGCTGCCATGGCCCATGCACGCGATAACCATAACGCTGCCCGGGCTGAATATCCGGCAGCCAGCCATGCCAGGTATCGCCGGTACGCGCCGTCAGCACGTAACGCGTTTCCCGCCCCAGCTCATCAAACAGGCACAGTTCCACCCGTTCGGCATGGTGCGAAAACAGCGTGAAATTCACCCCTTTACCGTCGTAAAACGCGCCTGGTGGTGACGCGCGCCCCGGTTGCATCACGCTCATTCCCCCTCCCTCATCAGCCAGACAGTGGCTAATGGCGGCAGCGTCACACTCAACGAATGCTGGCGCTGATGGCTGGCTATCGGCTGGCTGTGCAGCTCGCCGTTGGCCGTGTTGCTGCCGTGATAATGGCCGGAATCAGTATTGATGATTTCGCGCCAGCGCCCCGGCTGATTAATGCCGAAGCGATACTGATGGCGCGGCACCAGCGTAAAGTTTGCCGCCACAATAATCTCGTTGCCGTCACGATCGCGGCGCAGAAAGACAAAAACCGAATTCTCATGATCGTTGACCACCAGCCATTCAAAGCCCTCGCTGTCGAAATCGAGCTGATGCATCGCTTTATGGTGGCGATAGGTGAAGTTGAGGTCGCGCACCAGCCGCTGCACGCCGTTATGCCAGTTGTCTTCCCCTTCCAGCAGATGCCAGTCGAGGCTGCTGTCATGGTTCCATTCGCGTCCCTGGGCAAACTCATTGCCCATAAACAGCAGCTTTTTGCCGGGAAATGCCCACATCCAGCCGTAATAGGCGCGCAAATTGGCGAACTTCTGCCAGGCATCGCCCGGCATGCGATCGAGAATGGAACGCTTGCCATGCACCACTTCATCGTGTGACAACGGCAGCACAAAGTTTTCGCTGTAGTTGTACAGCATGCCGAAGGTCATCAGATTATGGTGATAGCGACGGTGTACCGGGTCATGCTTCATATAGTCGAGGGTGTCGTGCATCCAGCCGAGATTCCATTTAAACCAGAATCCCAGCCCGCCCATCTCCGCAGGACGCGATACGCCGGGATAATCCGTCGACTCCTCCGCCAGCGTCACCGAGCCGGGCGCCTCCTGCCCCAGCGTGCGGTTGGTATAACGCAGAAAAGAGACCGCTTCGAGGTTCTCGCGGCCGCCATACTCATTCGGCACCCACTCACCTTCCGCCCGGCTGTAGTCGCGGTAAATCATGGAGGCGACCGCATCGACGCGCAGACCATCAATGCCAAAACGTTCGATCCAGTACAACGCGTTACCCGCAAGGTAGTTACTCACCTCACGGCGGCCAAAGTTGTAAATCAGTGTATTCCAGTCCTGGTGATACCCTTCACGCGGGTCGTAATGTTCGTACAGGCTGCTGCCATCAAATCTGGCGAGGCCGAAATCATCGGAGGGGAAATGGCCTGGCACCCAGTCGAGCAGCACATTCAGCCCGGCATCATGCGCGGCGGCGATAAAATTACGGAAATCATCACGAGTGCCAAAGCGGCGCGTCGGCGCATACAGTCCCAGCGGCTGATAGCCCCAGCTGCCATCAAACGGATGTTCGTTAATCGGCAGCAGTTCAATATGAGTGAAGCCCATCTCTTTTACATAGGGCACCAGCTGTTCCGCCAGCTCTTTGTAGCTCAGCCAGAAATGGTTATCGGTGTGGCGACGCCAGGAACCGAGATGCACCTCGTAAATGCTGATCGGCGCATCAAAGGCGTTGGCCGCCTTACGCTCGGGTTTCATCTCCACTTTTGGCGGCAGGCTGCAGATCATGGAAGCGGTCTGTGGTCGCATCTGCGCTTCAAAGGCGTAGGGGTCCGCTTTGATGCGCAGCTCTCCCGCGACATCAAGCAGTTCGAATTTGTACAGCTGGCCCGGACGCGCCGCCGGAACAAACAGCTCCCAGATGCCGGTTTCACGACGAAAACGCATCGGATGGCGACGGCCATCCCAGTAGTTAAATTCCCCCACCACCGAGACACGCTGCGCATTCGGTGCCCAGACGGCAAAACGGGTGCCGATCACCCCGTCAATGACCTCACTGTGCGCGCCCAGGGTTTCATAGGGCCGTAAATGCGTGCCTTCCGCCAGCAGCCAGCTGTCCACCTCTTCCAGCAACGTGCCAAAGCGATAGGCGTCATCAATCAGATTCTGTTCACCATGCCAGACCACCGCCAGCTGGTAACGAAAAGGATTTTTCCGCCGCGGAATGACGGCGCTAAAAAAACCACGTGCATCAAGACATTGCAGCTGAACGCATTTACGCCCGGTACGGGTTTCAATCACCCACACTTCAGACGCATCAGGCAGCAGAGCGCGTACCTCCAGCCCGGCGCTGGTTTGGTGCATTCCCAGTAGCGCGAAAGGATCGGCATAATGACCGGCAATAATGGCATTAATCGCATGGCGATCGGGTAGCTCAGACATGACTTCTTCCTGTGACATTTGGCAGACAAACCGATCGATAGCGCCGATCAATTGCCGCTCTGCATTGAGCCATCAGCACGCAGGCAGGGAGGAGATCCATCCGCTGGAACAAAAGCCGTACCCGCGCACAAATTCACTTCAACTGGAAAAACAAAAGGCAAAAATCACTGCATCATTTCTAAGCATAGCCAGGTCAAACAATTAGCTAGTTAAGAATGCATAAAATAATTTCTGTTAAGACGAAAAGAGATGAAGCGGGACAAAACAGGAACACAGAAGAGATGTTCCAGGACAGCACAGACAACCGCGGCACTAAGCTGAGGTGCCATTATCATCACGAACAGACGATCAAAGTGTGTATTCAGGGGAAATACCCTGATGGCTCCGGAGCGGAGTGGTCGCCCGGTGTATTTCGCACCACAAGGCAACCGGTTTTCAGTCACGGACCCGGCAAGCCAGGTCCGTGAGCGGGCATCAATCCACCAGCAGACGCAGCATACGACGCAGCGGTTCCGCCGCGCCCCACAACAGCTGATCGCCGACCGTAAATGCCGACAGATACTCAGGACCCATATTCAGTTTACGCAGACGGCCAACTGGCGTGGTCAGCGTACCGGTGACAGCAGCCGGGGTCAGTTCACGCATGGTGATCTCACGATCGTTCGGCACCACTTTCACCCAGTCATTATGCGCCGCCAGCATCTGTTCGATTTCCGGCAGTGAGACATCTTTTTTCAGCTTCAGGGTGAATGCCTGGCTGTGGCAGCGCAGCGCGCCGACACGCACACACAGGCCATCAACCGGGATAACGCTGGAGGTGCTCAGGATCTTGTTGGTTTCGGCCTGGCCTTTCCACTCTTCGCGGCTCTGGCCGTTCTCCAGCTGTTTGTCGATCCATGGGATCAGGCTGCCCGCCAGCGGCACGCCAAAGTTATCCACTGGCAGTGAGCCGGAACGGGTCAGGTCAGTGACTTTACGTTCGATATCGAGGATCGCTGAAGCCGGGTTCGCCAGCTCAGTGGCCACATGGCCGTGCAGCTGTCCCATCTGGCTCAGCAGTTCACGCATATGACGCGCACCGCCGCCGGATGCCGCCTGATAGGTCGCGACCGATGCCCACTCTACCAGGTTATTGGCAAACAGGCCGCCGAGCGACATCAGCATCAGGCTGACCGTACAGTTACCGCCGACAAAGGTTTTAATGCCTTTATCCAGCCCGTCACGGATCACATGCAGGTTAACCGGGTCGAGGATAATGATCGCATCATCCTTCATACGCAGCGAAGAAGCGGCGTCGATCCAGTAGCCCTGCCAGCCGCTGGCACGCAATTTTGGATACACTTCAGTGGTATAGTCGCCACCCTGACAGGTGATAATGATATCCAGTGCTTTCAGCGCCTCAATATCATAGGCATCCTGCAGTTTACCGGCAGACTGGCCGCCGAACTGCGGTGCATCAGCACCGAGCTGGGAGGTAGAGAAGAACACCGGACGAATCACATCAAAGTCACGTTCTTCTACCATACGCTGCATTAATACTGACCCGACCATGCCGCGCCAGCCAACCAGACCTACATTTTTCATCGTTAAACCTTTGTTCCGGGCTGTCAATTTAAGGAATATGATATCACCTTACAAAATGCAGCAAATTCGGCAAGTGAATTAAATCGATGAGTGGCCATTTTTCAGCAGCATGGCTTATAACGCTGCCGTTCGCACAGGAAGAAGAGAAGTATAACGATGAGTGAGATGATCTCCGCGACAATATTATTGTTGCTTATTATGGATCCGCTGGGCAATTTGCCGATTTTTATGTCGGTTTTAAAGCATCTGGAGCCGAAACGTCGGCGGGTGGTGCTGATACGCGAGCTGCTGATCGCGCTGGTGATTATGCTGTTGTTCCTGTTCGCCGGGGAAAAAATTCTGACTTTCCTTAACCTGCGCACCGAGACGGTTTCGATTTCGGGCGGCATCATCCTGTTTCTGATCGCCATCAAAATGATTTTCCCGTCCAATGAAAGCAGCAGTAGCGGTTTACCGGTGGGGGAAGAGCCGTTTCTGGTGCCGCTGGCGATCCCGCTGGTGGCTGGCCCTTCACTGCTGGCCAGCCTGATGCTGCTGTCGCACCAGTATCCTAATCAGATGGGACATCTGGTGGTGGCGCTGATGATTGCCTGGGGCATCACCGTGACCATTTTACTGCTGTCTGGCCTGTTTTTACGCCTGCTGGGCGCGAAAGGCGTCAATGCGCTGGAGCGTTTAATGGGACTGATTTTGATTATGCTGGCTACCCAGATGTTCCTTGATGGTATTCGGGTGTATCTGAAGCTGTAGCAGCATACCTGTGACCCGGCAGCCAGGCGCTGCCGGACACCGTTACCGCCCTTTCAGCCGCAGCGAGACAAATATCAGTTGTTCAAGCTGTGGCACTATCCCCGGAAACCGGCCTTCAGCAATATCAGCAAGCGAACTGAAAGTGCCCGGATAAACCATGACATTCACACCATCAGCCACCAGACAGGAAAATATCGCAAACTCTTCCAGAAAATAGTCAGCAGAACGCATGATTCTCGCCGCCAGTTCCCCGGAGGGTAAGTTTCCCCAATATTTTTCATGATACTTTCGGCTAAGGAAGGTGCGATTTAATCGGTGGGGTTCAGTGGAGTCCTTAGCTGTATTAGCCTTACCTTAGCTGAGCTGTA
>NZ_CBFFRK010000098.1:0-16362 GCF_965644245.1 Erwinia sp. V71 | reverse complement strand
GAGCGGGCATCGTGAAAAGTCTATGTCAAAGAAAGGGTTATGTTCTCATAACTGACGATTAAATCGCACCTTCCCTAGTTGAGGGCGGCGCGTGCATGTTCTCAGAACCCAGGATAACGCCTTTTAAATCGCTTAATAATCGCCTGGAAGCGCCAGCCGGATTACAGTTAACACTTTTTCAATCATTGTGAGAACAGGTCTGCCTGTAAGGCGAGTAATACGCTATTAGTATAGGGAACGTCCGCTGTTGGCACGAAGCAGTCAGTCAGATTAGATTTAGCTCTGTGCCATAGCGGTGTCAGGTCAAATCAGAGCTAATACAGCAGATGTGAGATGGTTTTTCCACGGCAGTAGACCGCGCAGCCGGTTACCAGGCCATTCCTGGATATGACCAGGACATAACGCAGCCATACTTCCGGGTCCACGCGTTAAGCTGGAAGGTGCCGATAAGGGAGTAAAGCACCGCGGCCCGCTCACCGCTGTTGTCCGAACTGGCGAACAGCCAGTTTTTACCGCCCTGGGATAATGTCGCGCTCTTCTCGCCGCCAGCACCTGAAACTGTTCTGCTAAGGGGGACACAACCCACGGTTTTAAAACACCTCACCGGACTTACACAGCAGACTGACGGTCTTCCCGAACAGGCGAATCCGCAGCGCTGAACGGAATGAGGAAGCCAGGATGAGCCCGCAGGACGCGGGCGCAAGGCGATGAGGGACAGGGATGTCCCGTCATCGCCGATCCGTTGGCTGACGAGTGAAGTGAAGGCACCACGCGCAGCGTGGCGCGAGGACCAGCCTGAGCGGAAAGACCGTCAGGCTGCGCAGGGCACAGCACAGCACAGCACAGCACAGCACAGTAAAATGCTTAACTGACAGGTATTACAGCTCTGACCGGGATTTTTTTATACTGTACCTGCTGCGCAGCGCACAGACATATCAGATGGCCACCAGCTGCCGTACCCCCTGCGCCGCCATCTCATCGCCGCGCCCGCGCTGAATAATCGCGCCGCGTGACATCACCAGATACTGATCGGCCAGCTCGGCAGCAAAGTCATAAAACTGCTCTACCAGCAGAATCGCCATATCACCGCGGTTCGCCAGGCTGCGGATCACCGCACCAATCTCCTTAATCACCGACGGCTGAATACCCTCAGTTGGCTCATCAAGAATCAGCAGTTGCGGACGGCAGGCCAGCGCGCGACCAATCGCCAGCTGCTGTTGCTGCCCCCCGGATAAATCGCCACCGCGCCGTTGCTTCATCTCGCGCAATACCGGGAACAGCTGGTAGATCTCTTCCGGCACCGTTTTCGCCTCACGCCCAGCAAAACGGGAAAGCCCCATCAGCAGGTTCTCCTCCACCGTCAGACGCGGGAAAATCTCCCTGCCCTGCGGCACATAGGCTATCCCCTGCTGCACCCGCTGATGCGGTTTGCTGTGATTAATCAGTTTGCCCTGCCAGTGAATCGTGCCGGATTTTGCCGGGATCAGCCCCATCAGGCATTTCAGCAGCGTGGTTTTCCCCACACCATTGCGCCCGAGTAAACAGGTAATCTCACCCGGCGTGGTGTCAAACGACAGACCACGTAAGATATGGCTGCCGCCGTAATACTGATGTAACTCGTTAACCTGCAACATATCAGCGCCCCAGATACACGTCGATGACCTGCTCATTGGCCTGCACTTCGCGCAATGAACCTTCTGCCAGCACCTGCCCCTGATGCAAAACCGTGACATGGTCGGCAATGGTTTCCACAAAGCCCATATCATGCTCGACCACCATCAGCGAGTGCTTGCCCGCCAGCGTGCGGAACAGCTCAGCGATGTATTCGGTTTCGGCATCGCTCAGGCCCGCTGCCGGTTCATCCAGCAGCAACAGATGTGGTTCCTGTACCAGCAGCATGCCAATTTCGAGAAACTGTTTTTGCCCGTGAGACAGCATGCCTGACTGACGATGGCGCTGGTCGCTTAGTCTGAGCAGCTGTAACACCTCATCAATACGGTCGCGCTGCTCGCCGGACAGCGTCGCGCGCAGGCTGGTCCACACCGATTTATCGTTTTTCTGCGCAATTTCCAGATTTTCCAGCACGCTGAGCGCTTCAAATACCGTTGGTTTCTGGAACTTGCGTCCGATACCGGCACGGGCGATATCCACCGATGACAACGTCAGCAGATCGACCGTCTGATCGTAAAACGCCTTACCGCTGTCCGGACGCGTTTTCCCCGTGATCACATCCATCAGCGTGGTTTTCCCGGCACCGTTAGGACCAATCACACAGCGTAATTCGCCTACCCCAATCGATAACGACAGATCGGTCAGCGCACGAAAGGAATCAAAGGTGACGTTAATATTGTCCAGCTGCAGCACCGGGTCAGTGGTGGCGCGATAACGGTCCTGCCGTTGCGGCTGGGTAAACAGTGCATCAGTCATGTTTCCTCCGTTTCAGCAGCCCAATCACGCCACGCGGCAGAAACAGCGTGACGAGGATAAACATCAGTCCAAGGAAAAACAGCCAGAACTCCGGGAAGGCGACGGTAAACCAGCTTTTCGCGCCATTGACGATCCCTGCGCCGAGGATCGGCCCGACCAGCGAACCCCGCCCGCCCAGCGCCACCCAGATAGCGGCTTCAATCGAGTTGGTGGGCGACATTTCGCTCGGGTTAATAATCCCTACCTGCGGTACATACAGCGCGCCCGCCAGACCGCATAACACGGCGGACAGCGTCCAGACAAACAGCTTAAAACCCGTTGGATCGTAGCCGCAGAACATCAGCCGGTTTTCCGCATCACGCACCGCCGTCAGTACGCGGCCAAACTTACTGCGCGTCAACAGCAGGCAGATCGCCAGCGTCGCCGCCAGCAGCAACACCGTGGCGATAAACAGCGCAATACGCGTGCCGGTGGCAGAGACCGGAAAACCCAGCAGCGTGGTAAAACCGGTAAAGCCGTTATTGCCACCAAAACCGGTTTCATTGCGGAAAAACAGCAGCATCCCGGCATACGTCAGCGCCTGCGTCATGATCGAGAAATAGACATCTTTAATGCGCGAACGGAAGGCAAAATAACCAAACACCAGCGCCAGCAGCCCCGGCACGAGGATCACCAGGCACAACGCCCAGGCAAAATGTTGCGTTCCCGCCCAGAACCACGGCAGCTCAGTCCAGGAGAGAAACGACATAAACGCGGGCAGCCCATCGCCAGCAGCCTGACGCATCAGATACATTCCCATGGCATAACCGCCGAGGGCAAAAAACAGACCATGCCCCAGCGACAGCAGCCCGGCATAGCCCCAGACCAGGTCCAGCGCCACCGCAACAATCGCATAGCAGAGGATTTTTCCCAGCAGCGTCAGGGTATAGGTTGAGATCGCCAGCGGATTATCGGCGGGCAGCAATGCGAAAAAAGGCAGCACCAGCAACGCCAGCAGTAACAGCGTAGCAAGCGAGCACGTCAGTCGCGACGCGTGGCGCGCCATGCGCAGAGTCATCGGTTGGCTCATCAGTCAGTCACCCGCCCTTTGAATGCAAACAATCCCTGCGGCCGTTTCTGGATAAACAGCACAATCAGGACCAGAATGGCGATCTTGCCCAGCACCGCGCCGATTTGTGGCTCCAGCACTTTGTTCAGTATGCCGAGCCCCAGCGCAGCCACCACCGTGCCCGCCAGCTGACCGACGCCGCCCAGCACCACCACCAGGAAGGAGTCGATGATATAGCCCTGCCCCAGTTCCGGGCCGACGTTACCCAGCTGCGATAACGCCACGCCGCCCAGTCCGGCAATGCCCGAACCGAGGCCGAACGCCAGCATATCCACCCGCCCGGTGGGTACGCCGCAGCAGTCCGCCATGCGGCGGTTTTGCGTCACCGCCCGCACATTCATGCCCAGACGGGTTTTGTTCAGCAGCAGCCAGGTGAGGATCAGTACCCCGGCGACGAAAATGATCACCGCGATACGGTTATACGGCAGCACCAGATTCGGCAGTACCGCCCAGCCACCCGATAACCATGCCGGGTTGGCCACTTCAAGATTCTGCGTACCGAACAGCATGCGCACCAGCTGGATCAGCATCAGGCTGATGCCCCAGGTCGCCAGCAGGGTTTCCAGCGGACGACCATACAGATGGCGGATAATGCTGCGTTCGAGCAACATCCCCATCAGCGCGGTAATGGCAAACGCCACCGGCAGTGCCACCAGCGGGTAAAATGCCAGCCAGTCCGGTGCCAGGCGCTGAAAGGCATCCTGCACCAGCCAGGTGGAGTAAGCACCGAGCATCAGCATTTCGCCATGCGCCATATTGATCACCCCCAGCAGACCGTAGGTGATCGCCAGTCCCAGCGCCGCCAGCAGCAGGATGGAACCGAGTGATAACCCGCTAAACGCCTGCCCCAGCCAGTCGCCCCATTTCAGGCGCTGCTGTACCTGCTTCAGACTCTCCACCGCCGCTGCACGTACCGCGGCATCCGGTTCGTTTTGCGCCTGTGTCAGCCGCGTCAGGCTGGCCTGCACCTGCGGATCACTGGCTTCCCCCAGCAGCTTCACCGCCTGCAAACGACGTTCGGCACTGCTGTCAGTGATCTGCAGATTCGCGGCGGCAATCGCCAGCGCGGTATGCACACGGGCATTCTGCTCCGCCGCCAGTCGCTGCGTCAGTAACGGCAACTGTTCAGCCTGTGCGCTGGTTTGCAACGCCAGCGCAGCACGCAGGCGGACGGCATCGTCGTCACTCACCAGCTGATGTGCCGCAAGCGCACTGGCAATCAGCCCGCGCAGACGGTTATTCATAAACACTTTTTTGGTTGCCCCGGCGGGCGCAGCATCTCCCTCCAGCGGCGTCAGTTTGCCGTTGTGGTCCGTGAACAGCTGGCCCTGCGTGTCAGCAACCACCGCTTCACTGCTCAGCGCCTGCAACAGCGGCAAACGCGAGGCATCCGGCGTGGCAGACCACTGCTGCAACAGCTGCGCCTGCTGACTGCGGCTGGCATGGCCATAATCGGTGGCCGGTCCCGCCTGTGCAGCGCCGCTCAGCAGCAGACCGCTCACGAGCAGAAACCGCAGAACCGGAAAGAGTTTCATCATGTCAGCGTCCTGTCTGGATAACCGGACCGTGCCGATGAATTCAGCCATTCACAGGGGCAACGGACTGCCCCTGGAAGGTCGGAGTGGTGATTATTTGCCGCCAGTTTTAACCGGGTGATCCGGTTTTTTATCATTACCGGCGATATACGGGCTCCATGGCTGGGCACGCACCGGCTTATCGGTCTGCCACACCACATTGAACTGACCGTTGTCTTCGATTTCGCCAATCATCACCGGTTTATGTAAGTGATGGTTGGTAGCGTCCATGGTCAGGGTAAAGCCACTCGGCGCGGCGAAGGTCTGGCCCGCCATCGCGGCGCGCACTTTGTCGACATCCGTCGTACCGGCTTTTTCCACCGCCTGCGCCCACATATGGATGCCGACATACGTCGCTTCCATCGGGTCATTGGTCACCACGGTATCAGCGTTCGGCAGCTTATGGGCTTTGGCATAGGCACGGTAGTCAGCGACAAATTTGCTGTTCACCGGATTGCTGACCGATTCGAAGTAGTTCCACGCGGCGAGATGGCCCACCAGCGGTTTGGTATCAATGCCGCGCAGCTCCTCTTCACCCACCGAGAACGCCACCACCGGCACATCCGTCGCTTTGATGCCCTGGTTCGCCAGCTCTTTATAGAACGGTACGTTTGAGTCGCCGTTAATGGTGGAGATCACCGCGGTCTTGCCGCCAGCGGAGAATTTTTTGATATTGGCCACGATGGTCTGATAGTCGCTGTAACCAAACGGTGTGTAGACCTCTTCGATATCTTTATCCTGGATACCTTTGCTGTGCAGGAACGCGCGCAGGATTTTGTTGGTGGTGCGTGGATAAACATAGTCGGTGCCGAGCAGGAAGAAGCGTTTCGCCCCGCCACCGTCTTCGCTCATCATATATTCCACGGCCGGGATCGCCTGCTGATTCGGCGCTGCGCCGGTGTAGAACACGTTCGGCGACATCTCTTCCCCTTCGTACTGCACCGGGTAGAACAGCAGGCCGTTCAGCTCTTCAAACACCGGCAATACCGATTTACGTGACACAGAAGTCCAGCAGCCGAACACCACCGCGGTTTTATCCTGCGTCAGCAACTGACGGGCTTTTTCCGCAAACAGCGGCCAGTTGGAGGCCGGGTCAACCACCACCGGTTCGAGTTTTTTGCCCAGCACGCCACCTTTGGCGTTAATTTCATCGATGGTCATCAGCGCTACCTCTTTCAGCGGCGTTTCGGAAATCGCCATGGTGCCGGAGAGGGAGTGCATGATACCCACCTTAATGGTATCTGCCGCGTATGCCTGTAAAGAAAAACCCATGCTCAAAAAAGTGGCGGAGAGAGCGAACGCTTGCAGCAAAGAACGTCTTTTCATTACTTAACCCCTTATTGATAGTGATAAATTTTTCCCCACCCGACGGGTGAGACGGGAACCGCAATTACGGTGCAACGGGTTGCAAACTGGCCTGCTGGAGCATGTGTAACGTGATTTTCCTAACCTCGGCTTTGCTCTGGGAAATGTGCTCAGTCAGGATGCGCTGCGCCACCTCTGTCTGTTGTTGCAGAATCGCCTGTAAAATACGGGCATGTTCGTGGTAAGTGGCATCGACACGATCGCTGCGGGTAAAGTCGAGATGGCGGATAATGCGCATCTTTTCCGTTAACTCGACATGCACGCGCGCCATTTCGCTGTTACCGCTGGCGCGCACCAGCGTGGTGTGAAACTGTTCATCCTGCTGCGACAGCGCTTTACCCGGCGCCATGTGCGGCTGATCGATCCAGAAGCTGACCAGCGGTTGCAGATGTTCTGAGCAGACGCCCGGTGCCATCCCGCACAGACGCCTGACCGCTTCGCGCTCCAGCACAATGCGAAAGTCATACAGCGCTTCGAAGTAGTTAAAATCGAACGGTTTTACCTGCCAGCCGCTGCGTGAATACACCTGCACATAACCTTCGTGCTCCAGCCAAAACAGCGCCTGACGGACCGGCGTGCGGCTGGCGGCCATACGTTCAGAAATTTCGTTCTCACTAAAATGTTCACCAGGCATCAGACGAAAATCGAAAATGTCGTTTTTCAGCTGATGGTAAATACGCTCCGCAAGCCCTGCGGCGCGCTTTTTGTCACCTGCCTGTGGCATAGACGTCTCCCGTTATTCCAGCCACAGCAGCGCGTCGCCCGGACTCACCGGACGGCCTGGCTGGCAGCCAATACGTTTTACCCTGCCAGCCTGTGGCGCGTTGATCGCCAGCTCCATCTTCATCGCTTCCACGATGATCAATGGCTGCCCGGCGCTCACTTCATCCCCGGCACTGACCAGCACTTTCCAGATATTGCCGTTCATATCCGCCGTCACCGGCAGTGCATCGTCATCAACGTCCTGCGGTATTTCTGGCGGCAGGGTGTCCACCACCGTGGTCTGCTCATCGAGCTGCCAGCGTTCCACTTCGCGTTCAAACGCCGCTGACTGACGCTGGCGGAACGCGGCAATATCATCGGCATGCTGTTGCAGAAAACGCAGATGCTGCGGGAAATCGAACAGGGTTTCTTCGATATGAATCGTCGCGCGCCCTTCACGGAAGTCGTCACGCAGCTGCGTCAGTTCCTGCTCGCTGACCGGGTAGAAACGCACCTGATCGAAGAAGCGCAGCAGCCAGGGTTCACCGGCGAGGAACTGATCGTTTTTCAGGAACTTGTTCCAGATCGGCAGCGTGCGCCCCACCAGCTGATAACCACCGGGAGAATCCATGCCGTAGATGCACATATACATACCGCCGATGCCCACCGTGCCTTCGGCGGTGAAGGTTCGCGCCGGGTTATATTTCGAACTCAGCAGGCGGTGACGCGGGTCGATCGGTACAGCGCAGGGTGCGCCGAGGTAAACATCGCCAAGGCCGAGAATCAGATAACTGGCGTCAAACACCGTCTGTTTCACTTCATCACGGCTGGCTAAGCCGTTAATGCGCTGAATAAAATCGACGTTATTCGGCAACCAGGGTGCGCTGGCGCGTACCGTATCCTGATAACGGCTGACCGCATCCAGCGTGGCGCTGTCTTCAAATGCCATCGGTAAATGCACAATGCGTGACGGCACTTTCATCTGGCTGACATCGCCAATCCGCCCTTCCTGCATCAGCAGTAATGCTACCAGCTCCTGCTGGCTGATTTGCGCACTGTGGTAACGCACCTGCAGCGAACGCACGCCCGGCGACAGCTCTTTAATGCCCGGATGCGCCAGGTCACGCAGATGTTGCATCAGCAGATGAACGCGCAGGCGCAGCGCCAGATCGAGCACATTATCGCCATACTCGATCAGGATGTAGTTATCGCCCGCCTGGCGGTAAACAATCGCCGGTTGTGCGCCACTGGCAGGCAGAGAGATTAATGCCGCCGCAGAAACCCCGGCGTTATCCGCCAGCGACGGCACGGCAAAAGATGGCACCGACGCTGGCTGCAGGCTGGCAATACGCCGCTCCATTGCCTGCTCCAGCGCTACCGCCTCTTCGACGCTGATCGGATGGAAACGGATACGGTCGCCCGGCTTCACCTGGCCGACTTTCCACAGTTCGGCTTTGGCGATAGTCACCGGGCAGACAAAGCCGCCGAGACTTGGACCATCACGGGTGAGGATCACCGGGAAATCGCCGGTAAAGTTGATTGCGCCGATGGCATATTCGCAGTCGTGCACATTGGACGGGTGCAGCCCCGCTTCACCACCGTCAGGACGTGTCCACTCGGGTTTCGGCCCCACCAGTCGCACACCGAGGCGATTAGAGTTGTAATGCACCTGCCATTCGCTGGCGAAGAAGGTGTCGATGGACTGCTGGCTAAAGAAGTCCGGTGCACCGTGCGGGCCATACAGCACGCCGATCTGCCAGACATCGCTGTATTCCGGGATCAGCGCCGCCGCCAGTGCCTGCGGTTCGCTGACCGGCGCGGGTGTGGTGCAGGCGGCCAGCTCAGGTTGTGAAATTGGCAACAGGTCCGCCACTTTCAGTGTGCGCCCGGCGTGACCACCAAACTGCCCCAGCGCAAAGGTGGAACGGCTGCCGAGATACTGCGGCACATCAATGCCGTTGCGTACCGCCAGGTAAGCGCGGCAGCCTGCCTGGGCACGTCCCAGCGTCAGGATCTGCCCGGCCTGCACGGTGACCGGCTGCCACAGCGGCACGCTGACG
The DNA here is from genome assembly GCF_965644245.1 of Erwinia sp. V71. Lineage (NCBI taxonomy): Bacteria > Pseudomonadati > Pseudomonadota > Gammaproteobacteria > Enterobacterales > Erwiniaceae > Erwinia > Erwinia sp. V71. Next base: position 7,126 of record NZ_CBFFRK010000098.1, on the reverse strand, counting down.
CCGTCCAGTGTCGCCTGGCAGTCTGCACCGGTCAGGGCAATCAATGCGTCACTATGGAACTGCAGCACCGGCCCCTGCAGGGTAAACTCCAGCGCCGCAGCAGATTCGTGGTTGCCAACAATACGGTTCGCCAGCCGGAAAGCAACATCATCCATTGGCCCGGAAGGCGGCACGCCGATATCCCAGTAACCAAGGCGGCCAGGGTAATCCTGAATACTGCTCCAGGTGCCCGGCTGCAACACTTCAATCACGGCGGCTGCAGCAACAAAACTGTCGAGCAAACGCGTCCAGGCCGTGCCGCTGCAGAATGCCTCGCTGGCGGTGATCTGCCGCAGATAATCCAGGTTAGTGGTAATACCGTGCAGGCGTGTGGCATTCAGCGCCTGTTGCAGTTTCTCCAGCGCCGCTTCGCGTGTCGGTGCATGCACAATCAGTTTGGCGATCATCGGATCGTAGAAGGCAGAGACTTCACTGCCAGTCGTGACGCCGCTGTCAATGCGCACATCAGGTGGAAACGCGACTTCGGTCAGCACGCCGGGGCTCGGCTGGAAATTTTTCAGCGGATTTTCTGCATAGATACGCACTTCGATAGCCGCACCCTGTGGTGCCTGTGCCAGTCGCGTCCAGTCGATGGTTTCTCCGGCCGCCACGCGCAACATGCATTCCACCAGATCAAGCCCGGTGACCACTTCGGTAACCGGATGCTCCACCTGCAGCCGGGTGTTCACTTCGAGAAAATAGAACGCATCAAGCGCGCTGTCGTAGATAAATTCGACGGTGCCCGCACTGCGATAATTCACCCGTTTTCCCAGCTGCACGGCGGCAGCCAGCAATGCTTCGCGCGTCGCAGCTGGCAGGTTGGGTGCCGGGGTTTCTTCCACCACTTTCTGATTGCGCCGTTGCAGCGAGCAGTCACGTTCGCCGAGCGCCACCACGTTGCCCTGTCCGTCGCCGAAGATCTGCACCTCAATATGGCGCGCGCGGTCAATACAGCGCTCGACAAACACCCCGGCATCACTGAAGAACTGTTCACCAAGACGACGGACACTCTCCCATGCCTCGCGCAGCGTCTCTGCATCAGCACAGCGCGTCAGGCCGATGCCGCCGCCACCTGCGGTGCTTTTCAGCATCACCGGATAACCGATATCCGCAGCGGCCTGCAGGGCGTCATCGAGCGAATTCAGTAACCCGGTGCCGGGTGTCATCGGCACCCCCGCCTGCGCCGCCAGCTCACGTGCGCGGTGCTTCAAACCGAATTCACCGATCTGCTGTGCGGTCGGCCCGACAAACACGATACCGGCTTCCTCGCAGGCCGCGGCAAAAGGCAGGCTTTCCGAGAGAAAACCATAGCCCGGCCAGATGGCCTGCGCACCAGAGGTCTGCGCGGCAGCGATAATTTTATCGATACACAGATAGCTGTCGCTGGCTTTCTCGCCGCCCAGCGCGATGGCGATATCCGCCGCTTTAACATGTTCGGCGTTTTTATCCGCCACGGAATAGACCGCCACGCTGGTGATGCCGAGGCGTTTTAAGGTGCGAATCGCCCGGCAGGCAATTTCACCCCGGTTGGCAATCAGTACGGTATTAAACATGTTTGCTCTCCTGACGGTTGAGCCAGTTGCGCCAGCCTTTGTAATCGGTAATGTCGCGCGCGTCGTGCAGTGCGGCGGGTTCACAGATAAATCCTTTCACCCAGCGGCCATCGCTCAGTTCGAGCGAGCCAATGCCGAGCGGGGCCGGAATTTCGGCGACAAACTCGCCAAAACGCGCCAGCGGAATGTCCCACAGTTCGACGAGAATCGATGCTCCTGTCGCCTGACGGGCAAGACCCGGTTTGGCGGGCTGGGTATTCGCCAGCGCATACAGGCGATAACAGGACGCGGTTTCTGTTGCTTCGACAAACACCGCATCGCGGCGGGTGAGCTGGAAATTGAGCGGCATACCGCGCAGATGTGCGCCGACCACCGCCACCCGTACATGGCTGGCCGAAGATGGCAGCGTTGCCGTGTCGCCGGGGAATGGCTGCCCGGTTGCGCCCAGCGGCAAGGCCAGTTGCTGCTGCCAGCGCAGGCCAAATTCTGCCAGTGCACGGTCATGCCAGGCCGGGGCAATCAGCGTAATGCCTGCCGGTAAGCCATCGGCGCGGAACGGTGCAGGCAGCGCCAGCGCGCTGAGATCGGCGAGGTTGGTAAAGTTGGTGTAGGTGCCGAACTGCGAGTTAAAGCGGATCGGTTCCTGCTTCATCTCTTCCAGTGTGTGAATGGTGGGCGACGTCGGCACCAGCAGCGCATCCACCTCACTCAGCGCCGCAAGGATCTGCTGCGTCAGTTCCGCACGCAGATACTCCGCCTTAAAGGCATCCACCGCGCTGTACGCCAGCCCGGCAGAGATAATCTGATACACGGTCGGGTCCATCTGCTCGGGATGCTGCAGCATCTCGCCCACCGCCGCAGTGCGCTCGGCCACCCAGGGTCCCTGATAAAGCTGTTCGGCGAGCTGGCTGAAAGGGGAAAAATCAATGGTGCGCAACGTCGCGCCCGACGCCTGCACCTGCTCCAGCGCCGCCAGCCACGCCTGCTCTGCCTGACTGTCGGCAAAGAACGTCAGCTGATCGGGAATGGCAAATACCGGTTTTTCCGCCAGCGCCGCGGGCGCAGTGGCCGGGTTCACTCGCGAGTAGGCATCTTCGCTGTCATAACCGCCCGCCAGTGAGGCAACAGCAAACGCATCCTCTGTTGTCAGCGCAAAGACCGATAAGGTGTCATTCAGGCGACAGGCGGGCAGTACACCACGCGCGGAGAGCCAGCCTTTGGTCGGCTTCAGACCAACGATATTGTTAAATCCGGCTGGCACGCGCCCGGAACCGGCGGTATCAGTGCCAAACGCAAACGGCACCAGACCACGCGCCACCACGGACGCCGAGCCGGAACTGGAGCCACCACTGACATACTCCGCGTAAAAGGTGTTCACCACCGCGCCATACGGCGAACGGGTGCCCACCAGCCCGGTGGCAAATTGATCGAGGTTGGTTTTACCAATCAGAATCGCGCCAGCCGCTTTCAGTTTTGCCACTGCCGTGGCATCGCGCTGCGCAATATAACGAAAGGCAGGACAGGCGGCGGTGGTTGGCCAGCCTGCGGCATCCACATTGTCTTTTATCGCAAAGGGAATACCAAATAACGGTAATTCACCGGGATGGGTGCGGTAACGCGGTAATAATGCGTCAGTCTGCTCACGTAACTGTTCATCCGTGGCCAGCGCCAGCCATGCATTATCATCTTTCGGCAGGGAAGCGATATGCGTTTTCAGCAGTGAAAATACCGCTTCGCTATCCTGTTCAATATGCTGCCGCCATGCCGTCAGTGTTTTTCCTGTCATTGCTGCCATATTGGAATTCCTGTTGGTATACAAGATGGAATTCAAATAGCAACAGTCATGCCAGAAACATAACTCAATGATACTAAAGAGAACTAACGGAAATTTTATGATCGGGAATAAATAACATGCACTATCAGAGGACAGTCACGGGCAATAACAGTGCGTGTAACCATAATAAAAAATGACGGCTGAGATAGCTGTCATTTTTATTTCTTATTACAGCCACAACGATTATCGAACGGCTATTTTAATCCGTCTGTCGCACGAAGGTTCTGGCACCTGCCATGGCCACTACCGCCAGCACCACCGGAACCAGAGCGCCCCACAACACCGCATTCCAGCCAAACAGATTGAGCAGTGCACCGGAAGAAAATGATCCGACGATCATCACACCAAATACGATGAAGTCATTAAGTGACTGTACGTGCGTTTTCTCTTCGGGGCGGTGAAAGTCGATAATTTTCGCCGATGCGCCGGTAAAGCCAAAATTCCAGCCCACGCCAAGCAGAATCAGTGACAACCAGTAATGACTGACATCCGTACCGGCCAGTCCGGCAAAAATCGATAATGCGGTAATCAGCAGCCCGGCAGCGCTGATGCGAACCGCGCCAAACTTATTGATCAACCAGCCGGTGAAGAATCCCGGGGCATACATCGCAATCACATGCCACTGAATGCCCAGATTCGACAGCTGCTGCGAAATGCCGTGCATATGCATCGACAGCGGCGCGGCGGTCATCAGAAAGTTCATCACCATATAAGCGACGGCACCACCAAACACCGTGCGGGCAAACCGGGCTGACGGATAATCAGCGCCAGCGGACGCCCTCCCCGGCTGCTGCTGGCGGCCGGAACCAGTGTTTTAACCCCGGCAAGCACCAGCGCCGCCAGCGCGGCAACAGCGGCCTGCGCGAGAAAGGTAAAGGCGAAGAGATGCTCCGGCAACAGATTCATGGTGCCCGTCACCAGCATCGGGCCGATCACCCCCGCGGCGACACCGCCGCCCATTACCAGCGACAGTGCCTGAGGGCGTTTTTGTTTCGCCACACCATCGGTTGCCGCAAAACGAAACGTCAGCGCCACCGCCGCATAGATCCCCCCAATAAATGCCGCCAGACAAAACAGCCAGAAAGCCTGCTGCACCACCGCCAGCGACGCCAGCAACCCGGTCACCACACCTGCGGCTGTACCAACGGCAAACACCGTTTTACGCCCTTTTCGTTTCGCCAGATTGCCTAACGGCAAAATACAGGCCGCCATGCCGATCACAAAAATACTCAGCGGCAGGGTTGCCAGCGTCTTGCTGGGGGCAATCGCATCACCGACGATGGCGCCAGTGGCATAAAACACCACTGCGTTGGCACCCGCCAGCGCCTGGGCAAATGCCAGGCGGATAATATTTTTATTTTGCTGAGCCGGGGTAAAAATGATCTCTTGCTGTTCCAACGCCGCCACTCCCTGTCATTTGTAAAGAAACCTCAGCATAACCGGAACATGGCAAAAGAAAACCGCAACTTAGCACGCCAGCATAGTCATCCACCGAGGGAAACGTCTGCTAACGGCAGCAGAGACGGCGGAACATGGCGTAGTTGCCGTAAACAGCAGACGTAAAAAAGCCCTGACAATCAGATTGCCAGGGCTTTATCGGTTTCAGGCAGCTGCGCATTGCTTATCTGCCTGAAGGGACGATGACGTGTTTACCTTACAGCGCCATATCCTGTTTCGCGCTTTCCGCACGTTTTTCCTGCGGAGCAGCCTGTGGTGCATCAGTTTTCATCTGGATCACAGGTGGCTTGGTCAGCTTCAGGGTGGATGCGGTGTCATCCCACACCTGCTGAGTCAGTGCCGCGTTATCATTCAGCTTCTGGCCGAAGCTTGGGATAATTTCACGGATTTTTGCCTGCCACTCAGGAGATTTAAACTCTTCCGGGAACAGCTTCTTCATCACGTCCAGGGTGATTGGTGCCGCAGTAGACGCACCTGGAGAAGCACCCAGCAGAGCCGCCACGGTTTTCTGCTGATCGGTCACAATTTCAGTACCCAGCTTCAGCACGCCGCCTTTGTCAGCATCTTTCTTGATGATCTGTACGCGCTGACCTGCCTGGATCAGTTTCCAGTCTTCTTTCTTCGCGTCCGGGTAATACTCTTTCAGCGCTTCGAAGCGGTCTTCATCGTTCAGCATCATCTGACCGATCAGGTATTTCACCAGGTCAAAGTTATCGATACCGACGTTGGTCATTGGACCCACGTTAGAGAAGGTGGTGCTGCTCAGCAGATCGAACAGAGAACCGTTCTTCAGGAACTTGGTCGAGAAGGTCGCGAATGGTCCAAACAGCACAACGCGTTTGCCGTCGAAATAACGGGTGTCGAGGTGCGGTACAGACATTGGCGGTGCGCCAACAGAAGCCTGACCATACACTTTCGCCAGGTGACGTTCAGCCACAGCCGGGTTTTCGGTCATCAGGAACGAACCACCGACCGGGAAGCCGCCGTAGTTGTCAGCTTCAGGAATGCCGGTTTTCTGCAGCAGTTTCAGTGCACCACCGCCTGCGCCGATAAACACGTATTTGGCATCAACGGTACGCTCTTCACCATTTTTCACATCTTTAATGGTGACGTGCCAGGAGTTGTCGCTGTTACGTTTGAAGTCAGTGACTTCAGAAGAGGTTTCCAGCTTGAAATTGTCATTCTTCTGCAGGCTGCCAACCAGTTGACGGGTGATTTCACCGTAGTTAACATCAGTACCGACTGGGGTCCAGGTCGCAGCAATTTTCTGCTTAGGATCACGACCTTCCATTACCAGTGGTGCCCACTGTTTGATCTGCTCAGGATCGGTAGAGAACTTCATGCCCTGGAACAGTACGGTATTCTGCAGCGCAGCGTAACGCTTGGTCAGATACTCAACGTTATCGCCCCACACAAAGCTCATGTGTGCGGTGGAGTTGATAAAGGAGTTCGGGTTATTCAGCACGCCGCGTTTTACCTGCGCCGTCCAGAACTGGCGGGAAATCATGAATGCTTCGTTAATTTCCAGCGCTTTGCTGTAATCAATAGAACCGTCGGCACGCTCAGGGGTATAGTTCAGCTCCATGTTTGCGGAGTGACCTGTACCGGCGTTGTTCAGGCCGTTGGACGATTCCAGCGCCACGCCGTCCAGTTTTTCCACCATGATTTGCTTCCAGCCCGGCTGCAGTTCTTCCAGCCAGGTGCCCAGAGAGGCGCTCATGATGCCACCGCCGATCAGCAGGACGTCAGTTTTCTGTGGTGCGGTTTCTGCGTGAGTAGCACAGGAGATAAGCAGTGTTGCCAGGGAAAATGCGGGAAGAACTTTTTTTGATTTAATCATACCGGATCTACTATTTCGATTGGTGTTGGTTACAAAAAGTCCGTAAATATTAAAATATTGTTATCCAAAAGTATGGATGTTTTTAGTTAATTAATTAAAGATACTTAACTAAAGTTAATTTAGTTACAAAACAAACTAAAGCTAAATTACGGGGTTAAGCGCGAATTCAGATAATAAGTGCAACGCTTGGTCATGTGGATGGAGGGACGGTTAGCTACCGATAAGCTATCCTGCTCTTCCGACAAAAGATGAGCGAGTCACTATGAAATATCGGCAGCTAACCGAAGGGTTACGATACCAGATAGCCCTGTTGTGTGAAGATAAAGTTAGTGAAGGTGCGATTTAATCGGTGGGGTTCAGTGGAGTCCTTAGCTGTATTAGCCTTACCTTAGCTGAGCTGTA
>NZ_CBFFRK010000097.1:0-16373 GCF_965644245.1 Erwinia sp. V71 | reverse complement strand
ATTCAGGCAACCGTCTGTGGTGTTTGCAGAGCTAAGATTGGCGGCTTAGCGTTGCACTTCGGAGTTGAATCCGCCCAGTACATAAATATAGGGTGCAACATAATCTTCCCGGCACCTGTCGAGATAATCCGACCACCATTGCATCATCGTCTTACGGGCATCCAAATATTGAGCCTTGTGGATGTAAGCCGCCCGTATGCTATTGCGCTCCTGATGACTCATTTGATGCTCAACGGCATCCTGTGACCACAGGCCAGATTCCATCAGCGCACTACAGGCCATTGCCCGAAATCCGTGACCGCAAATTTCATCTTTCGTGTCATAACCCATCAGTCGCAGCGCCTTGTTGACCGTGTTTTCGCACATCGGCTTAAAGGGATTATGATCACCGGGAAATACCAGTTCCTGATGCCCGGATATTTCCCGTATCTGTTTCAAAATAGTGATGGCCTGATGGGAGAGAGGAACGATATGTGGTGTGCGCATTTTCGCACCACGCCCTGAATAGCGGACACCGGGGATTGCCTCGCGAGTGGCAGGAATGGTCCAGATTTTGTTTCTGAAATCGATCTCAGACCAACGGGAGAAACGCAATTCGCTGGAACGGATGAAAAGGTGCAGGGTAATTGAGACTGCCAAACGGGTTAATTCTCGCCCTTGCTTGTAGCCCTCAATGCGGGCTAACAGTTCCGGTAGTTTCTCCAGCGGAAGGGCAGGGCAATGGCGTTTAATGGGCGGGGCGATGATACCGTCCAGATTGGCCGCCGGATTATGCTCTATCAACTCCTGATGCACGGCATGGCGCATGATATTGCACATATGCTGTCGAGTGCGTGCCGCCACTTCCAGCAGACCTTTTTTCTCAATCCCTTTCAGCAGGTCGATGAAGTGGCGAGTTTTCAGTTCTGTGACTGGTAGGTGTCCAATTATCGGGAAGATATGGTTATTCATGCTGGCAAGCAGACGGGCGGCATGGTTCTCTGACCATGCTCTGTTGCTTTTATGCCATCTTAGTGCCACTGATTTGAAGGTTTCCTCTGGTGAGGAAGTGCTTCTTTCAGCAGAGCGCTGTTGAGCTGGATTGATATTCTGCGCCAGCAATTTACGGATACCGTCACGCTGTTGACGAGCATCAGCCAGAGAAACATCAGGATAGGCACCTAAGCCGAGGCGTGATTCTTTTCTATTGATGCGATATTTGAGATACCAGAGACGTGAACCGCATGGATTAACTAAAAGGTACAGACCGTGAGAATCGGAAACTTTGAAGGGTTTTGCGGATGGTTTTAAGTTGCGGATTTTTGAGTCGTTAAGAGACATTTGGGGGTCACTCCGTCATCGAACCAACTTGACCCCAAATCTGACCACCAAATTCTCCCGATGCGGAGGGTAAACTGAAAATGCATCGGGAAGACTTTTCACGCTAACTTATTGAATCTGAATCACATAGGGATTCGCAAAGCGGCATGAAAACAAGAATTTGGCTCCTCTGACTGGACTTGAACCAGTGACATACGGATTAACAGTCCGCCGTTCTACCGACTGAACTACAGAGGAATCGTGTGAACGGGGCGAATAATGGCGGCTTTAAGGCGGCTTGTCAAAGCCTGTTTGCCATCTTTGCGATCGACTGCCGGATTAATCAGCGGGTTGTTTATCCTGGCAGCAATATTGCTGCCGTTCGCCGTTTTTTTATCTGAAACAGGCGCGTCATTATGACGAAATATCGCTGCTTTCGCTCTCATCACCACCTGCCAGCCGGCTGATATGAATCGTCAGCCAGGTAAGCTCATCTTTTGGCAACGTCAGCTGATATTTTTCCTCGATATAATCGCGAATTGCCCAGGAAACGGACATTGCCTGCGGATAAAACTTCAGCAGCTCATGATAGAAATCATCACTGGCGCGTGCGACAATTTTCTGGCTGAGCACGCGTTCGGCAAAATAGCGCAGATGGGTGATAAAGCGGCTGTAATTAATCGACTGGGTATCGATATTTTTATTCAGTTTATAACGCACAATTTCGGCAACCCGATTGACCAGTTGCACCTGCTGGTGCGCATTATTGCTCTGCGCATCACCGGAGGCATTAATCAGATGAAAGGCGATATTGACCGCTTCATCATCAGGCATCGTGACCTGAAAACGCGCGCAGGTCATCTCTTTCGCCTGCACGCCAATCTGGTATTCACGCGGGTAATAACGCTGGATCTCCCAGCTGAGTTTATTGGCAAAATTCTGGCCGTTTTTGCTGCGTTCCACCGCATAGAACAGATGCTCGCCAAGGGTGAAAAACAGCACGGAATTGAGCTTTTCGACATACTGCTGCTGTGCCAGCGCAATAATGTCGTGGGTCAGGTCAAAATAGGCCGCAGGTATGGTATCCGTCAGCGAAAGAAAGTGGCGCGACTTTAAGCTGGTCAGCGGGATAAACACCTGTTCGACGTCATTGACGTTGACCAGGGTGCCCGGTTTGGTGCCAAAGCCGATGCCTTTGCCAAACAGAATCATCTGCTGCTGGTTATGGTCCACCAGCAGCATGCTGTTGTTTAGCGCTTTATTCACTTTAATCACGTTAAATACCTGCGGCAACGGTTAACGATCAGGCAAGATCGCTGCCATTGCTGGCAATGACTTTCTGATACCAGTAGAACGAGTCTTTCTTCAGACGAGCGAGCGAACCATTGCCTTCATCGTCCTGATCAACATAAATAAAGCCATAACGCTTCGACATTTGCGAGGTGCCTGCGCTGATAATATCAATCGCGCCCCAGCTGGTGTAGCCCATCAGCTCGACACCTTCATTAATCGCTGCCTGCATCTGCTCGAAATGCGCACGGAAATAGTCGACGCGGTAGCTGTCGTGCACTTTACCGTCTTCCACCACATCTTTCGAACCGACGCCGTTTTCAACAATAAACAGCGGTTTCTGGTAGCGATCATACAGTTCCAGCAGCGAAATTTTCAGCCCCTGCGGGTCAATCTGCCAGCCCCATTCGGAAGATGGCAGGTAAGGGTTTTTCACGCCAAGCACGGTATTACCGGGTGTGCGTTCCATCTCTGGCTGGGTCGATTCTGTCAGCGACATATAGTAACTGAATGAGACGAAATCTACCGTATGTTGCTGCAGAATCGCCAGATCGTCCGGCTGCATTTCCAGTCTGATGCCGCGCAGTTCCAGATCGCGTTTAATCAGTGGCGGATATTTACCGAATACCTGTACATCGGCATAAAAATAGTTTTCCAGATTCTTTTTCAGTGTCGCTTCAACATCGCCCGGATGACAGGTTCGCGGGTAGGTGGTGAGTTTGGTCAGCATACAGCCCACCTGGCTGCCCGGGATCTTCGCGTGGCAGTCACGCGTTACCAGCGCGGAGGCGACAAACTGGTGATGCAGTCCCTGATAAATGTCCTGAATCTCTTCGCCCGGTTGGCTTTTCTCTTCACGGATACCAGCGGTGGTAAACGGATGGCGGTGAATACTGTCGATTTCATTAAAGGTCAGCCAGTAACGCACCAGATCTTTATAGCGGTCGAAGCAGACGTTACTGAAACGGACAAACGCATCCAGCACATTGCGGTGCACCCAGCCGTTATATTTCTCGCTCAGGATCAGCGGCATTTCATAATGCGACAGCGTGACCAGCGGCTCGATATTCAGGCGGCGCATTTCGCGGAACAGATCTTCGTAGAACTGCAGCCCGGCTTCATTCGGCTGTGCATCTTCACCGGTCGGGAAAATACGCGACCAGGCGATGGAGACACGCAGCACTTTGCAGCCCATTTCGGCAAACAGCGCCAGGTCCTCTTTATAGCGGTGATAGAAATCAATGCCGCGGCGTTTTGGATACAGCTTGTCATTTTTACCGTTTAGCGCATCGGCAATATTCTCGTCAGTCAGCGCCATATGCCCGCTATAGTCGGTGAGATTCAGATTGGGTTTCCAGGTAATGGCGTCCGCCACCGATGGCCCTTTGCCATCAACGTTCCATGCGCCTTCAGCCTGGTTTGCGGCAATCGCGCCGCCCCATAAAAAAACCTGTGGAAAAGCGGTTTTGTTCTCCATCATACAGACTCCTTTAAGGTCATAATGTAGCTATGATTGTTGATGCTGGTTGCTGATGTTTCGGATTGCAGCGTAAAGCGTTCGCCGTTGGTGACCACCATCATCACGGTCGGGTCGTAACCTGCGGCGATAATGGCATCGAGGTCGAACGCCACCAGCAGGTCGCCGGTTTTCACCTGCTGTCCGCTGCTGACTTTGGCGCTAAAACCTGCGCCGTTGAGTTTGATGGTGTCGATACCGATATGGAAAATCAGTTCGACGCCGCTGTCGGTTAACATGCTGACGGCATGGCCGGTTTCAAAGACATTGCTGATCACGCCATCGGCAGGCGCCCAGAGCGCGCCTTTCAGCGGGCGGATGGCGATGCCGTCGCCCATAATGCGGCTGGAAAATACGTCGTCATTGACCTGCTCCAGCGGCACCACAATGCCTTCCACCGGGCTGTTAAAACGCAGTTCCTCACCGTTCGCGGTGATATCTGATTTCACTGCACTCTGGGTTTCAGGCACTTTTTCCTGCCAGAACAGCAGGGTGCTGATAAAGGTGATCACAAACGCCAGTCCCGCGCCTGCAAAGGCCCAGATAATGTTCCATTTATTGTCTGGCGCAACAAACATCGAGATACTGGCCAGGCCCGGGCCGACCAGCGCAAAGGCTTCGACCGCCATCCAGCCAAGGAAACCGCCGCCAATTACACTGCCGACGATCACACAGTACAGCGCTTTTTTATTCAGCAGGGTGATACCGTACAGCGCCGGTTCGGTAATCCCGCACAGTGCGGAAAGACCTGCCGACAGCGCGGTGGATTTTAATACCTTATCTTTGCCTTTAATCGCGATCGCCAGACAGGTGCCCGCTTCAGCGATATTGTGTGCCAGTGATGCGGGCAGATAGAGCATTTCGCGGCCAAACTGACCCATTGATGACACCGCATACGGGATCATCGGCTTATGCATCCCGGATGCCACCATAAACGGCAGAATACCGGCCAGCAGCGCCGTGGCGACAAAGCCTAATTTGCCGTACAGCCAGAGGATGACCGTCGCCAGACCGGCACCAAGCTCATAGCCCAGCGGGCCGAGGAACAGCAGGGTGACCGGCACGGTGACCAGCAGCGACAGCATCGGCGAGAGGAAAATACGCAGCGCGCCGGGTGAATAGCGGTTAAAGAATTTTTCGGTCTGGGCATAGAACAGCACGCAGAGGATCGCCGGGAAGACCTGCGAGGCGTAGGCGATATTTTTCAGGTCCAGCGACAGGAACTGCGCGCCATCCGCCAGCTGCTTTGACATTGCCGGTAATACCATCACCGACACCGCCGAAACGGCCACCAGGATATTCACTTTTAATTTGGTGGCGGTGGTAATCGCCACCAGAATCGGCAGGAAGTAGAGCGGGGCGGAGCCAATCGCATCCAGCACTTTATAGGTCGGGCTGGTTTTGCTCAGCCAGCCGAAAACATCCAGCAACAGCAGCAGAGATTTCAGGACACCACCACCGGCAATCGCCGGGATCAGTGGCTGGAACACGCTGATAACAAAATCAATCACACGTGCGGAGAGGGTGTTGTTCGACTGCGTGGGTTTATCGCTGCTGCCGCTACGGTCACCGGCAATTTTCACCACCGCATCGTAGACGTCCACCACCGCGTTACCGATGATCACCTGGCACTGCGCGTTAACCCGCACACCGAGTACACCGGGCACTTTTTCCAGTGCGCTCTGGTCCACCTGGCGGTTATCCGAGAGGCTGAGACGCAGGCGGGTAGAGCAGTGTTCTATATGGTCGATATTGTCGATGCCCCCCACGAGGTCAACAATTTGCTGGGCCATTTTATTGTAATTCATACTACGACTCTCCAATTTTTCCCAAAAAAAAAGACCCGAAGCCCTCCTTTAGTGAAAAAGGATCGCTTCAGGTCTTGCCTGGATGAAACCAGTTACATGCCTGTGACTACTTGTATATTTTGCGCAGAGGGAATGTCAAAGAGATTAAAAAGTTAAGTGAATATCTGTGAAGTGGATCGCGGGAGCGCAGCGGTAAACTGCGCTCCGTTGGGTTACTTACGTACGTAGCTAAGGGTGGCGTCCACCGTAAGCTGGCGGGTGCGGGCGCTGAGTTCGGCATCGCTGCTGTCACGGCCAAACAGCGTGCGGAAGGTGTAGCGGTTCGCCACATGATGCACGCAGACACTGCTGATCAGGCGGTGCACATCGAGTGTCGCCCGGTCAGTACGAAACAGCCCGTCAGCACGACCACGCTGTAAAATATCGTCCAGCACATCCAGCGCACTCTTGTTGACGGCCTGAATTTGCGTTGACTGGCTGATATAGCGGCCACGCAGCAGGTTTTCACTGCACACCAGACGAATAAAATCAGCGTGGGTGGCGTGATAGTCAAAACTCTCTTCCACCAGTCTGACCATCGCCTCTTCCGGCGGCAGGGCAGAGAGATTCAGCCCGGTTTCATGGCGGCGAATCTGCTGATACACCCCTTCCAGCACCTCAATATACAGATTCTCCTTGCTGGTGAAGTGGTACACCACCATGCGTTTGGTGGTCTCCGCCAGCTCGGCGATCTGCTCCATACGCGCGCCCTGCAGGCCAAATTCGGCAAACAGCTTCAGTGCGGCGTCACTAATGCGTTTTTTCAGTCCTTCCGGGTCATTCTTTCTTTTCGGGGTAACTGCCATTGTTTACAAATCCATAATGGTTCCGCGGGTAAGAGTAGCTGTCCCGCTCGTGTGATACAACCACGCCTGTCGCAATACCGCGGATAAGCGCGGATCGCAGGGGATCTTTTCACCATCATGGAACAGGGTTCACTGAAAGAGTGCAGCCGGGCGCGGGGGCGTCCTGGTTGGCAGAGCCTGTTCGTCTTGCAGTGCTTTCACTGGCGATGTTTGTAACTAACTGAATTTCATAATGTTAAATTAATGTTTCGCGATTTATTCCAGATTGGCATTGTTTATGCTTTATAAAAATCATAATGCCATTATGAAAATGCGTGTTGCATTGATTCTGGTGTTTAAACGTGGTCCGGACAGCCCGCAGCGGCTTGTTCCCTTGTGCTTATTCTGGAGGATTAACCTGTGGTCAGAAATGCAACAAGCTCTATTCTGCAATCCAAAAAGGCCGGCATGCTGGCGGCACTGATGTTAGGTTTGCTCGGTACGGCCGGGACGGCTTCGGCGAATCAGCTGGCGGATATCAAAGCGCGCGGCGAAATGGTGTGCGGTACGCTCTCCACCACGGAACCGGTCGGTTTTACCGATCCGAAAACCCTGAAAGTTGTGGGTTTTGACGTGGATGTCTGCCAGGCGCTGGCAGATCAGCTGGGTGTCAAAATGGTACAAAAAAGTCTGTCAGTGGAAGCGCGTATTCCGGAACTGCAGATTGGTCGCGTGGATATTCTCTCTGCGGCGCTGGGCTATACCGCGGAACGTGAAAAGCAGATTGATTTCTCTTCTTCTCATTTCCAGGTGCCATTAAAAGTGCTGGTGCCGACGGCTGCAGGTTATAAAACGCTGGCAGACCTGGCGGGCAAACGTGTGGGCATGACTTCCGGTTCCACTTCGGAATACTGGCTGCGCAAATCCTTCCCGGATATTGGTGTGGTGACCTATCACGATTCGCCTTCGGCGTTCCTTGCCCTGCAGCAGCGTAAAATCAGCGGTCAGGCGTTTTCGCAAACAGCAGGCGTGCGCTATTTACAGGCTGGCAAAGGTGCTTACACCTTTATTGATCAGGCCATCGCCTGGGAACCGAATGCGCTGGGGATTCGCAAAAATGAACCGGAATTCCTTGCGGCGGTGAATGGTGCGCTGGAAAAACTGGAACAGGACGGCAAACTCGATGCCATCTGGAATAAATGGCTGGGCGCGGATACGGTGTATAAAATTAAACGGGAACATAAATTAGAATCGATTGCCCAGGTAAAACAAAGTCTGCAGTAATTAACCCGCAATAAATAATACCCCGCGTCAACATTTGTCGTGGTGGATGTACTTACGCGGAAAATGGCTGCGGCTATTTTCCGCGAAGGTGGCTGCTTATTTATGTTGTTAAGCCTGCACCAGGGAGTGACGTCTGATGGTAAGTTTTAATCCCATCACCTTACTGCAAGGTGACTATTTACAGTGGCTATTATCCGGGCTGGAAAATACGCTGTTACTGTTTTTTATTTGTCTGATATCGGGGTTTATTCTGGCGCTGCTGCTTGCCTCGATGCGTATTTCTGGTATCGCACCACTACGCTGGTTTGTGGTGTGTTATGTGGAGTATCACCGTAATGTGCCTGCGCTGGTGCAGTTACTGTTGTGGTATTTCGGTTTATCCGCCGTATTGCCATACAGCTGGTCAGAATGGGTCAATCAGCATGGCAGTGAATTCTTTTTTGCCTATGTTGCACTGACGCTGAACAGCGCCGCATTTATGTCGGAAGATTTACGCAGCGGCTTACGTTCTATTGCTCATGGGCAGATGGAGGCCTGTCGTGCATTAGGGCTGACCTTTCCGCAGGCGATGCGCGATGTGATTCTGCCGCAGTCGATTCGCGTGTCGATTCCGCCGCTGATCGGCCAGTCGCTGGCGCTGTATAAGTCCACCAGTCTGGCTATGGCCATCAGCGTGGCGGAGCTGACCTACGCCGCGAAGCAGATTGAGAATGAAACTTTCCGCACCTTCGAAGCGTTTGCCATCGTCTCTGTGATTTACCTGGCAGGCTCACTGCTGATTGTCAGCGTGGGCGCGGCATATGACCGTTTTGCCTTTCGCTCCGGGAGCCGCTAAATGAACGATATGCTGAATATTGTCTCGACTTATCACAATTTACTTTTTACCGGCAGTTACCCCAATGGTCCGTTAGGCGGGCTGGCGCTGACACTGTTTATTGCCGCATCCGGGTTAGTCTGCGCTTTTCCGCTGGCGATTCTGATCGGTATTGCGCGCACCAGTAAATATAAGATCTTTTATCTGCCAGTCACGCTGTTCAGCAGTGTGGTGCGTGGATTACCGGTACTGATGCTGGTGTTCTGGTCCTATTTCGCCGTGCCGCTGATTTCCGGTCACTCTATTTCCGGGGTGAAAACACTGATTGTCGCACTGGTGATTTATGAGATGGCGTTTCTGGGGGAAATTGTCCGGGCGGGTATTAAATCCGTACCGCGCGGGCAAATTGAAGCCGCGCGCACGCTGGGAATAAGTTATCCACAAACCATGCTGGAAATTATTTTACCACAGGCGCTGTTCACCATGATCCCCAGTATTCTCAATCAGTTTATTAATCTGATTAAAAATACCTCGCTGGGGTATGTGATTGGCGTGGCGGAACTGACTTATTCCGCGTATCAGATTAATACGCTGGAATTAACCAAACCTCTGCAGGTCTTTGCCGTACTGGCCATTATCTATTTCATCATCTGTTTTTCACTGACGCGCGTGGTCGGGAAACTGGAAAACATTATTCAGCGTAAACGCCAGATGAATATCCAGGAGTGAAGCAATGTTAAAGCTTGAAAATGTCGAAAAATGGTATGGCCCGCATAAGGTGCTGAATGGCGTCAGTGAAGAGATCGCCAAAGGCGAAGTGGTGGTGGTGTGTGGCCCGTCGGGCTCGGGCAAGTCAACGCTGATCCGCACCATTAACCGGCTGGAAGAGATCCAGCGTGGCCGCATTCTGGTGGATGGCGTCGACAGCCGGGCGGAAGGGGTCGATCTGAACCAGTTTCGCAGCAATATCGGTTTTGTTTTCCAGCAGTTCAACCTGTTTCCCAACCTGACGGTATTGCAGAACGTCACCCTGGCGCAGCGCCGGGTACGCAAAACCAGCAAGCGTGAAGCCGATGAGATCTCCAGTGCATTGCTGGAGAAAGTCGGTCTGGAAGCCAAATTACACGCGTATCCGCATCAGCTGTCTGGCGGCCAGCAGCAGCGTGTGGCGATTGCCCGCGCGCTGGCGATGAAACCGCCCGTGATGCTGTTTGATGAACCAACCAGCGCCCTCGATCCGGAAATGGTGGGCGAGGTGTTACAGGTCATGAAGCAACTGGGTAAAGAGGGCATGACCATGGTCTGCGTCACTCATGAAATGGGCTTCGCCCGCGAAGTCGCCGACCGCGTGATTTTTATGGATCGCGGCGAAATTATCGAACGCGCCACCCCTGAAAACTTTTTCCATCACCCGCAACATCCACGCGCACAAAAATTTGTCGCCGATATTCGCCACTGACAGGACTCACAGATGAAGATGCTTTCCCAGACCCTTGACCGAATCAAACCCTCAGCCAGTAACGCTGCCAGCCAGCGCGCCCGCGATATGAAAGCGCAGGGCATGGATGTGATTGCCCTCAGTGCCGGTGAGCCGGATTTTGATACCCCGGAGCATGTAAAACAGGCGGCGCTGCAGGCGATGATGCAGGGCGAAACCAAATACCCGCCAATTGCCGGTATTCCGGCGCTGCGTGAGGCGGTGGTGGCGAAATTCCGCAACGATAATCAGCTGGAGTACCACAGCAAGCAGATCATTGTCTCCAATGGCGCGAAACAGATTATCTCCAATGCCCTGATGGCGACGCTGAACCCGGGCGATGAAGTGATTATCCCCGCGCCGTACTGGGTGTCCTATCCGGAAATGGTGTCGCTGTGCGGCGGTACGCCTGTCACGGTCGCAACCCAGGCCGAACATGGTTACAAGATGACGGCGCAGGAGCTGGAGCAGGCGATTACGCCGAACACCAAATGGCTGCTGTTTAACTCGCCGTCGAACCCTTCCGGTGCGGTCTACAGCTGGCAGGAACTGCGTGATCTGTCAGATGTGCTGCTGCGTCATCCCCATGTCTGGGTGATGGCGGACGATATCTACGAAAAACTGGTGTATGACGACAGCCAGTTCTTTACCTTCCCGCAGGTTGAACCGGCATTAATCGAGCGTTCGCTGGTGATTAACGGTGTGTCGAAAGCCTATGCCATGACCGGCTGGCGTGTCGGCTATGGCGCGGGTCCGGCGACGCTGATCAAAGCGATGGAAACCATCCAGGGCCAGACCACTTCCGGCGTGTCGTCGATTTCCCAGTGGGCTGCCGTCGCGGCGCTGACCGGGCCGCAGGAATTCCTTGCCGAGTGGTGTGCCAGCTTTGTCGCCCGCCGTAACTATGTGGTTGCCGCGCTGAATGACGCGCCGGGTCTGGAATGCCAGACGCCACAGGGGGCGTTCTATGTCTATCCCTCCTGCGCCGGTCTGCTGAATAAAGCCACGCCGCAGGGACGGGTGATCCGCAGCGATAAAGATTTTACTGACGCGCTGCTGGAAAGCGAAGGGGTGGCATTGGTGCATGGTGAGGCATTTGGTGTGGCACCGAATTTCCGCCTGTCTTATGCCGCGTCGATGGCGCAGCTGGAAGACGCCTGCGCGCGTATTCAGCGTTTCTGCCGCAGTCTGAAATAAACCCGGCGGCAGGCCGTGAACGGTCTGCCGCCTGAACCGTTGCAACCGGCTGCGGGGACACGCCCGCAGCGGAAGGACAGAACATGATACTGGCAGGTGCTTTTCCGGTATTGCAGGAACCGATGACGCGCAGATATCTGATGGGGCAGGCGGCTTCCATCGTCGGTTTATGGACGCAAAACGTCACCCTCAATCTGTTGATGTGGCAGCTGAGCCACTCGCCGTGGCTGCTGGGTGTACTCAACTTTCTGCTCTACTGCCCGTCGCTGATCGTGCCGTTGCTGTTTGGCAGCCGCCTAACGCCGGGACGGGTGAAAGGCATTATGCTGCGCATCCTGTGTCTGTCGATGCTGGTCAGCAGCCTGTTGCTGACCAGCGTGCTGCTGCACTTTATTTCGCCGCTGTTTATTCTGCTGATGGCGGCGATTGCAGGTTGTGTGGCGTCGATGGAGTTACCGACCCGCCAGCTGTTACTGACCAGCAGCCTGCAGGATAAATCACTGATGTACAACGCCGTGGCGACCAACACCATGGTGTTTAACCTGGGCCGCATGTTTGGCCCGGCGATTGCCGCATGGAGTTTTAACCACTATGGTGCCGCGGCCGGTTTCTGTATCTCGCTGTGCGGACTGGTAACCATGTTGCTGGCGGTGCGCAGTATGCGGGTAGGGGACAGCGGCCCTGCGGCGCGGCGCGGTGGCGGGATGGGCAATGCACTGCGCTATGTGCGCAGTGACGGTTTCGCCATGCGCTTCCTGCCGATGCTGGCAATGATGGGGATTTTCGCCGGTTCGTATCAGTCGCTGATCCCGGTGCTGGCGGCCAATGGTTTTCATGATACGACGCGCTATACCGGCTGGTTCTTTACCAGTGCCGGTGCCGGCTCTCTGCTGGCGGCGCTGCTGATTTCGGCGCGGGTTTCGCACCAGCGGCTGGTACGCTGGCTGCAACTCGCCCCGTGGACGGCCGTCATCGCGTTAGGCGGTATTGCCTTTTCGGCCCTGCCGCTGCTGACCTGCAGTGGCTTTCTGCTGCTCGGTCTGTCGCTCACCTTTTTCTCCACCATGGTCAACTCCACTCTGCAACATTTCAGCCCGCCAGAGCTGCGCGGCGGGGTGGTGGGGCTGTACAGCATGTGTTTTCAGGGCACCATGCCGCTCGGCAACCTGCTGGTGGGCATGCTGGCGTCAGTCGGCACGGTGTCACTGACCTTTTTGTTAATGGCCATCATGCTGGCGCTGTTTCTGGCGGTGCAGTGGGCTATTTTGCAACGTAAATCATCGCATTCAGCGGTTACTACCGGGAAAAAACCATAATGAAGCCAAACGTATTAATGACGCGCCTGCTGCCTGCGGCGCTGGTTGAGCAATTACGTGAGCACTGCAATCTGCTGGGACCGATTGAGGCGCTGGATGGCAGCGGCCTGCCTGCTGGCGCAGAGAGCGTGGAAGTGCTGCTGACCATGAGCAGCCTGCCGACGGAGCGCGCGCTGATCGACGCGCTGCCGCAGTTAAAACTGGTGTGCTGTTATGGCTCCGGCATCGAGTTTGTTGATACCGCGTATCTGCGCCAGAAAGGGATCACACTGACCAATGCGGCGGGTACGAATGCCGCCAGCGTCGCCGAATTCACGCTGGGCCTGATGCTGGCCAGCAACCGCCAGATTATCACCAGTGACCGTTTTCTGCGCAGCGGGCAGTGGCTGGGTAACAGCGTGCTGCGCTATCCACTGGTCTCCGGTTTGCAGGGCAAACGGCTGGGAATTTATGGTCTGGGCGAAATCGGCATGCAGATTGCCCTGCGGGCGCAGGCGTTCGGCATGGAGATCGGTTATCACAGTCGCAGCCGGAAAACTGCCGCCTATCACTATTGCGAGGACATTGCGCAACTGGCGGAATGGGCGGATATCCTGGTGCTGGCCGCGCGCGGCACGCCGGAAAATTACCATGTTGCCGATGAAACGGTATTGCGTCTGCTGGGGAAAGAGGGCTGCCTGATTAATATCGCCCGCGGTATGCTGGTGGATGAGAATGCGCTGTGCAGTGCTCTGGAGCAGGGCGAGCTGGCGGGTGCGGCGCTGGATGTGTATGAGTTCGAGCCGGAGATTTCTGCCCGTTTACTGGCTGCGCCGAATACCATTCTGACACCGCATGTCGCCGCCAATACTTTTTCCGCGCAACATGCCCAGCAACAGCGCATGCTGGAGAATGTGATCCGCTACTTTAGCGGCAGGCCGCTGGTTGGCAGCTGCGGCTAATTTCGCTACATTACTTTTTTTGCAACGCTATTTAAGCTTATTTACTGGGAAGTTATGTCGCGATTAAAGAGCACTGATGTCGATCGTTCGGTCAAAGCGGTGAAGCGTACGCTGGCGATTCTGGATGCCTTTATTCCGCATCCGGGCGGTATCACGCTGGGCGAGCTGGAAACGGCGACCGGGCTGTTTAAGAGCGTGATTATGCGTTATATGCTGACGCTGGAAGCGGAACACTATGTGTTTAAACGCCCGGATGGCCGATATGAGTTAGGCTCGCGTGCGTACCAGCTGGGCTGTACTTATCAGCGCACTTTTAATCTGCATCAGCATGTGTTGCCGGTGCTGGAGACGCTGACGGCGGCCACACTGGAAAGCAGTACGTTTTATGTGCGCGATGGCGATCATCGTATGTGCCTGCTGCGCCAGGACTCGCCACACCATATCAAATCCAGTGTGCCGGTCGGTACACTGCTGGATATGGACGACACCTCTGCGGCCAGCGTGTTACGCCAGTTTGAACATGGCGTATCGCCGCGGTGGGACTACCGTCAGGGGCTGTTTACTTCCAGCGGCGCCGGGCTGAACCGTCAGCTGGCGGACAGCCTGCTGACAGCATCGATTTCTGTCCCGGTATTTAAGCACGATAACCAGCTGGCGGGCGCGCTGAGTATTTCCGGCCCGACCAGCCGTTTTGATCCCGAAGACGCCGCCAGCCAGCAGCTGATGCTGGAGACGGCAAAAGCGCTGTCGGCGGTGCTGGGCGCGGTGATTGCGGAGTAGTCCCGCCGTCGGTTACGCCAGCTCTTTGATGACGCGTGCGAAGCGCTGGCTGAGTCTTCTGGCGGGCCAGATACTGGCCAGCGCAAAGCAGGCCAGCACAGCCAGCGTCAGCTGATAGCCGCTGTGTGCAGCCAGCTGCAACGCACCGAGAGAGACCAGCATCGCGACCAGCGCATCGGTTGACTGGAACAGGGCATAATCCGAAGCAGGCTGGTGCGGACGCACCAGCGCCATCAGCACGTTATACAGGGTAACAAAGCCCATCGCGGCGACCAGGTTCACCAGACCAAACAGCGTGATCCACACTGGCAGGGTAAAGCCGCGATAACCCACCGCCAGCACCACTGCCAGCAGCGCGTGCACCACCATCACCGGCAGCAGACACTGTTGTGTACCGGTGCGGCGAATCAGCACATTTGCCAGCACAATCCCCACCCCACTGACCAGCGTACTGTACAGCGTCAGGATTAACCCGAGATGGCTCAGACTGAGCTGCTGATCGATCAGGATCACCGTCTGCAACGCCATCATGCCGCGCATGGCCAGGTAGAAGATGGCGGTAAACGCCAGCACCGGCCAGAGCGCAGCGATGTTGCGCAGATCCAGCGACGGAGACTGCTGCGTGCTGACCTTTTCGGCCGGACGGGTATAGCGCAGTGGCAGCAGTAATAACAACAGTGAAAGGATCGCCATGGCGAAAAAGCCGCCGCGCCAGCCGCTGTAGTCGGCAATCGAGAGGAAAGCCCAGGAACCGAACAGGATACCGAGATAGCTGCCGCCGACCTGTGCAGTATTGGCCAGTGGCCGGGTTGCGGTCGTGGTGGTGGCGATGGTGACGCCATCGGCATAAATATCATGGCTGGCGGAGAGCAGCGCCAGCAGCATCAGTCCGACCATAATCGCCGTCACGGAATCGACGGGAGACAGCAGACCAATCGCTGCCATGATTACAGCCATCGCGATTTGCAGGGTAACCAGACTGCCCAGATAAGGATTGCCGCGCAACGGACGGGCGTGGCGTTCGCCCCACGGTGCCCATAAAAACTTGGCTACCCATGGCAGCAGGGTGAGTGACAGCCAGCTTAATTGTGATAAATCGAGCCCATGGTGACGAAAATAGCCCATCACCCCCTGCAGGATCAGGGCAGTAATCATGCCCTGGTGCAGATAAAAGCACCAGAAAGGCAGGTAGCGCGTCATAGTCAGATATCCGGCGTAATGGCTGCGGCGCGATACACTGGCGCATCCGGGATTGTTGTTAAGAATGATTATTATTCACATTTTGTTCGCCGCGTCGAGAGCATTGCATGCCGTCCGGCTTTCACTTATAACCTGGAGATGATTTTTAACAGCCAGTCATCACCATGAAAGATATCAGAACCCTGGATTTCAACCTGCTGAAAGCGCTGGATGCACTGCTGGATGAACGTAATGTCACCCGGGCAGCGGCACGGCTGGGAGTGACACAGCCGGCGATGAGCGGCATGCTGACACGGTTGCGCGACACGTTTGATGATCCGCTATTTGTCCGTGCGCAGCGCGGTATTGTGCCGACCAACCGGGCGCTGGAGCTGGCACAGCCAGTGCGTCAGGTGATAAAGGAAATCGATGCGCTAATCCAGCCTGCGCATTTCGACCCGGCCAGCTCGCAGCTGACCTTTACCCTTGCCGCCACCGATTATGCACTGCACGCGATTGCCGTCCCGTTTCTGGCGGCGCTGAAAAAGCGGGCGCGATTCTTTTCAGGAAATTAAGGAAGGTGCGATTTAATCGTCAATTATGAGAACATAACCCTTTCTTTGACATAGACTTTTCACGATGCCCGCT
>NZ_CBFFRK010000096.1:0-16378 GCF_965644245.1 Erwinia sp. V71 | reverse complement strand
ACACTGAAAACGATAGATGAACGGCAATCATTGTAGTCATGAACAGAACTTTGAATGATTAAATCGCACCTTCCCTATGAAATGATCAATTCATCGATAAGGTCATACCGGACGGCTCTGCCGCGGATAATGAATCAAATCATGCCAGCGCACATTATCGCTGCTGCTGTTGCGATAGGTATGGGCGCAGTCGGCACGAAAACGCAGTGCATCGCCGGCTGCCAGCTGATGCCAGGTATCATTCACCATCAACTCCAGCTGCCCGGCCAGCACAATCACATGCTCAATCACGCCATTTTCATGAGGCGCTGACTCACTCACTGCCCCCGGCGCAAGGTCGATGACAAACATGTCGAAACCCAGCTGCGCGTCAAAAGGAAACAACGGCACAATATGCATCGCGGCATTGGCCTGGCGCAGCCCCACCCGCTCGCCGGAACGCTGCAGTGTTACGGCAGGCGTCTCCGTCGCGCTGTCGAGAAAGGCGGAAAACGGCACATTAAACCCGGTGGCGATCTTCCACAACGTCGCCACTGTCGGACTCGATTCGCCGCGCTCGATTTGCCCCAGCATCGCTTTACTGACGCCAGTCTGTTGCGCCGCCTGTGTCAGACTCCACTGCCGCGCCGCACGCAGTTGTCTGAGCGTCAGCGCCAGTTGCTGATTCAGTTGTTCCATCACGGTTCCTCTTTTTCCTCTCTGCGCAGTATAGCGACTTGTGCGTTATAGCGCACGAGACTACTATGTGCGTTATAACGCACAATCAGGATATCACCATGCGCGCTGAGCACGCTGAATCACCGTCACATGTTACCCCGGCAATTATCGCCGGTTTCGTCGCCGTACTGGTCGGCTATACCAGCTCCGCCGCTATTATCTTTCAGGCTGCGGCTGCAGCAGGTGCAACACTGGCACAGATTGGCGGCTGGCTGACCATGCTCGGCCTGGCGATGGGCATCACCTCGCTGGGATTATCATTGTGGTATCGCCTGCCGATCCTCACTGCCTGGTCAACACCCGGTGCGGCACTGCTGGTCACCAGCCTGCCTGGCGTTTCGATAAACGAAGCGGTGGGTATTTTTATTTTCGCCTCTGTGCTGATTCTGCTGTGCGGCGTCACCGGGTTGTTTGCCCGGCTGATGAGCTACATCCCGCTGGCCATCTCCGCCGCGATGCTGGCCGGGATTTTGCTGCGCTTCGGCCTTGATGCTTTTGCTGCGTTACAGGTTAACTTTATGCTCAGCGGCGCGATGTGCCTGGTCTGGCTGCTGGCACGCCGCTTTGCCGCACGCTATGCGATTATGCTGACGTTACTCGCCGGTCTGGCGGTGGCGCTGCTGCAGGGCAATATTCACTTTTCGCAGCAACCGCTGCATTTCGCCTGGCCGGAATTTATTGCGCCGCAGTTTACCCTCTCCACACTGCTCGGCATTGGCATTCCCTATTTTATGGTCACCATGGCATCGCAAAATGCGCCGGGGATCGCCACCTTAAAAGCCGCAGGTTACCCGACGCCGGTTTCACCGCTGATCAGCTGGACATCGCTGACGTCACTGCTGTTAGCGCCGTTTGGCGGCTTTTCGGTGTGTATTGCCGCGATTACCGCGGCGATTTGTATGGGACCCGATGTGCATCCCAATCCGCAACGTCGCTGGCTGGCATCCGCCTCGGCAGGTGGCTTTTATCTGCTGGCCGGGCTGTTTGGCGGCGCGATTGGCATGCTGTTCAGCGCGCTGCCAGTGGCGCTGATCCATACTATTGCCGGACTGGCCCTGCTGGGCACCCTTTCCGGCAGCCTGCAACAGGCGCTGGGCGACAGCAAACAGCGTGATGCCGCGATCATCACTTTCCTGATTACCGCTTCCGGCGTCACATTGCTGGGCGTGGGTGCCGCATTCTGGGGGCTGATCGGTGGCGTGCTGGCGCATCTGATTTTATCGCTGCCGCAACGTCGCACGAAGGCGTGACTCTCGTCTCGATTTTGCCTGTGCGCGGCGCTAAGATGAACATCCGTCAAGAGTCAGCTTATCTGCCGCCGCAGAGTTAAGGTCACAGGAGAGACAGCACGGTGAATCAGACACAACGTGAACATATGGCAAAAGTGGTGGCAACCTTAAATCATCCGCCCACCACGCTGCCGCAAAGCTATATTGATCCGCTGATTAGCGATTCATGGCGGCGTTGTGTTGATGCTTATGGTCTCGATCCCTTCCGTATGCAGCAGGCGCAGATTCTTTCCGCGCATGAACTGCACGACCACCGTGCGCCACTGGATGAATTTATCACCATTGCCCGTCAGGGGATGAACCAGCTGTACCAGCAGGTTGCCCCTGCCGGTTATGTGGTGCTGCTGACCGATGCGCAGGGCGTCACCATTGATCACAGCGGTGGTGAACATGCTGCCAGCCGTCTGCGCCACGCCGGATTGTGGGCAGGCGCGCAGTGGACGGAAGCCAGTGCCGGCACCTGTGCAGTCGGCACCGCCTTAGCCACAGGCCTGCCGCTGACGGTCCATCAGCAGGACCACTTCGATGCCACCCATATTCCGCTGACCTGCAGCGCCGTGCCGCTGTTTGAATCGACAGGCGTGCTGAAAGCGGTGCTGGATATCTCGGCGCTGCGCTCACCGCTGGCAAAAGAGAGCCAGCACCTGGCGTTGCAGATTACCCGTATGGCGGCGCAGCAGATTGAACAGGCATGGTTCAGCCATCATCATCGTCACCACTGGCTGCTGAAGCTGAGTTTTGCCTCCGCCTTTACCAGCACCAGCCCCGATTTGCTGCTGGCTTTCGATCACAGCGGCCTGCTGGCGGGCCATACCGATCGTGCCCGGCGCCTGCTGACGGCAGACAGCGCCGATCGCCCCGTTAGTCTGCATACCATCAGCAGCCTGATCGGCCAGCCGTTTGAGCACTTTTTCCATAAGCGTTTTGATCAGTTACCAGCAGCATCCCGGCTCGATCTGCGCCACAGCAGCAATACGTTATTTGTCCGTGTCAATGCGCCACAGCCGCGTCGCCCGGCACCGCTTACCGCGGCACGCAATGAGTTGCCCGCAGAACTGGCGGCGCTCAACGCAGGCGATGCCGGGTTGCAGCGTCAGCTGATGCGCGCCAACCGCCTGCTGAACAGCCCGATTAACCTGGTGATTCAGGGCGAAACCGGCAGCGGCAAAGAGTATTTTGCCCGTGCGTTTCATCGCGCCAGTGAGCGATGTAACGCACCGTTTATCGCCGTCAACTGCGCCGCGATCCCCGCAACGCTGATCGAAAGCGAACTGTTTGGCGCGCTGCCCGGCAGTTATTCCGGCGCCAGCAGTAAGCCGAAGCGTGGCCTGATTCAGGAAGCGCACGGTGGCACTCTGTTTCTTGATGAGATCGGCGATATGCCGCTGGAGATGCAGTCGCGCCTGCTGCGGGTGCTGGCGGAACATGAAGTGCTGCCGGTTGGCGCGTCGCGTCCGGTGGCGGTGGATATCCGCGTGATTTGCGCATCGCACCACCAGCTGGAACAGCGCGTGGCCGCGAGTGATTTCCGCGCCGACCTGTGGTATCGCCTTAATGGCGCACAAATCACCCTGCCGCCGCTGCGCGAACGCAGCGATCTGACGCAAATGATCGCAAGGCTGCTGGCGGATAACGCGGGCTTATCGTCTGCCGCCCGTCAGCGTCTGCTGCAGCACTCATGGCCTGGCAACCTGCGCGAGCTGCGTAATGTGCTCGACTATGCGCGGCAAATGGCAGAACAGTTTGATATTCAGTTGCAGGATCTGCCGGATGCCTTCCAGCAGCCACAACCTGCAGTTACAGCTACATCGCACAGCCATACGCAGGCGGAGGATGAAGCCGCGCAGTTGCTCAGCCAGCTGGCTGCTGCGCAGTGGAACCGTGCGCGGGTTGCGCGTCAGCTGGGTATCAGCCGGATGACATTATGGCGGCATATGCGCCGCCTGGGCATTCGTTCACCGTTAAGCGGCGACAGCGAATGACAGAATGCCGGGCGACACCGCCCGGCATACCGCTTATTGCGGTGGACGCACCAGGATTTTAACCTGCTGTTTTTCACGCACCAGCGCTTCAAAACCTTCGCTGACAATATCTGCCAGTTCGATTTTTTTGGTCACCAGTTTATCGGCCGGGAAATAACCCTGCGTCATCAGTTCCATCACCGCCGGGAAGATATGGCGATAGGCGATAATCCCTTTGACGGAACGCTCTTTCAGTACGATGGTGTTCGGGTTAAACGCCGCTTCGCCTTCCCAGATAGAGACGACAATGGTTTCACCTTCGTAGCTGGTACTGTTGATGCACTGCTTCAGCACAGCCGGCACACCAGTCACTTCAAAGGCCACATCAACCCCGCCTGCGGTCAGCTGGCGAATCACTTCAACGGCATCTTCTTTGGTCGGATCGATCACCCGACGCGCGCCCAGTTCAAGGGCTTTCTCTGAACGTTGTGGCGACAGCTCAACAACATAGATTTCAGACGCACCCGCGGCACGTAATGCTTCAATCAGCAGCAGACCAATCGGTCCCGCACCAAACACCGCCGCTTTGCCGCCCACTTTCAGGCTGCTCATGCGCACCGCATGCAGCGCGACCGCGGCCGGTTCCACCAGCGCGCCCTGTTCGTAGGACAGCCCTTCCGGCATACGGTGAACCATATGCTCTTTCACCACGGTATAGCTGGAGAAACCGCCACCGCCGCCGGACAGGCCGTGAAAACCAAGGCCGTCACACAGGTTATATTTTTGTTCACGACAGGCTTCACATTCGCCGCAGGAGAGAATCGGCTCCACCACCACCCGGTCGCCCGGCTTCACTTTGCTGACGCCTGCGCCCACTTCGACAACTTCACCAGAAAACTCATGGCCCATCACAATCGGCGCAATATCGCCGCTGACCGGATGCGGTTTATCGACGGGAACAAAAATCGGTCCGGCAAGATACTCATGCAAATCACTGCCACAGATGCCCGTCCAGGCCACTTTAATCTTCACGGTCCCGGCAGAAACCTGAGGCTCTTCGATGTCCTCAACTTTGATATCGCGTGCGCGATGCCAGCGAGCTGCTTGCATTTTATTCTCCTTATTAGTGATATGTCGTGCCCGCAGCGTATTGCCAGAACCGTGCCAGTTTTTACCTGTGACTCACATCAGAAACAAAAGCTTAACAATCATCCGCTTAACGGGATGACGGTTGTTTCCGGCTGACGGCGGTGTAACACCGATGTTACAGCTGTCACAGTGACAACCGTACCAGCACATACCCGGTGTTACAGGCGAAAAAAGGATGGCGCGTGACCTCTTCTGCGCAAAATTTATCCGCTATACTCTTGATGCGACAGATAGTTACCCGTTTTTACGCTTATTCCAGCGATTGATTTGCAATTGACAGAACTAAAGTAAACATAATCTCGGATAGCACATTATTTTCTGCCTCAGACATCGTCACAAAAGGGCCCTGATACGTGGCAAAATCATTTTTACGCAGCGGAAATCTGGATGCAGTGCTGGCACTGGGAGAAAACGGCCAGCCGGTTTATGCCTCCGCCCTGCAGTTACGCGAGACGTTGCGCCTGCGCAAACAGCAAAAAATCGCCGACTGTCTGGCGATCCCCCAACCCAATGAGCGCGGTGACCGCATCGACTGGTATGCGCCGGTCAGTGGCCGGGTAAAATCGTGGATTGCCGCCAGTGACAGCGAACGCGCCTCCGCGATTAATCTGCTGGAAAGCTATCAGCAAAGCGTCAGTGAAATCAGCCAGCGGGCGCAAAGTGCGGAGAAACCGGCAATGCGCCTGTTCGGCGTGTTACTGAGTAAAGCCTTTCAGTTCCCCGACCAGAACTATGTGTATCTGGTCGATGGCAAGCCAGTGATCACCTTCTGGGGATTTGTCGATCTCGATAAAAAGTCGCGCGCGGATGCTCTCGACTGCCTGCGTGCCAGTCTGCAAATCAGTCTGCCGCCGATTCTGCCGGAACCCGAACCTCAGCCAGAACCGCTGGTTGCACCGGTGTATGAACCCGTGGTGGTGGCAACCCCCACGCCAGTCCCTGCACCTGAACCTGAGTCGGTTGCCGAACCCGTCGTGGCAGTGGTGGAAACGCCAGCACCTGCGGCTGCACCGGTCAGCAAAAGCAAACCTCGCTGGCTGCATTTCTGGTGGCTGCTGCCGCCAGTGGCCGTTGCGGGTGCTTTCGCAGCCGTACAGTTCTACCAGGCTCCCGCGGAGCCAGTCCCCGTTGCCAGTGAAAACAGTGCACCAGCGCCCGTGGCAACCGTCGTGACGCCACCGGCTGTGGTGCCAACGCCAGCACCGGCCCCGGTTGCTTCACTGCCGTTACAACCCGCTACCCATGCTGAGCCAGAAGTCACCGCCAGCAGTGAGAAACATGCCGAGCCGGTGGCTGAAGCTGAATCCGTGCCTGTCGCTGCCCCTGCGGGTAAAAACGAGATGGTGATGCCAGCCGACGCAGTGAAAATTGGCACCACTAAATTCCTTAACGGTAACTGGCGCGTGACGCTGGACATGAAAAACCTGCCGAGCAACATGTTACCGGCGATGCGCTATCAGCTGAAAGACGGCAAAGGCACAGCACGTATTGTGCAGGGTGATGGCAACAGCTGCCGCGCCGATATCGCGGCAGGTCTGCACAGCTCCGGCACGCTGATCATCAACAGCCGTTACACTGCCCGCTGCAGCGATGGCAGTCGTTACAAAATGCCGGAAATTGCCTGTAAAGCCACCAGCGGCGCGGCGTCCTGTGAAGCACGCTTTGGCGAGACTGTCTATCCGATGACCATGAAACGCGAGAACAAGTAATTATGCTGGCGACCCTCAACGACGTTAATCAAAAAGTCACTCTGATTCAGGACAGCGGCATCCAGTTTCTTGATTTCGCCATCAAAGCGCAGCCAGACCCGGAAATGCCGGGGAAATTTGTCCGACAGACCGCCAATGGCCCCCTGCTGCTGCTGGAACACGACGCCAGCAGCGGCAAATATCTGCTGCAGACGCCAAACCAGGCCGCGCCGGAAGTGGTCAAACCGGAATTCAGCTTTGCGCTGGAGCAGTCACTGCTGCTGCTGGAAAATCTCTGGCTGCCGCTGCCGGTGCTGCGTTGCACGCCACCGCGTCACTTTATTGGCGGCCCGGAAAACTGGGCGCGCATGCAGGTCCGTAAACTGGCCACGCCGGATCAGGAAGGCCATACCCACCGTGTGGTGCTGGCGTTTGATACCCAGTGCTGGGCAGACAGCGACGAGATGGAACACCTGGCGCTGACTGCCAGTGACGCACAGAATGGCGTCAGCTTCGCCCTCGCCTGGCGCAATCATGAACTGAGCGAATTTCTCGACCTCACCTGGGTTGACGGCTGGCTGCGTGAAGTGTTTCTGCAGCAGGCGGTGATCGAGGAAGATCGCCATGAAGGTAACCTGAAGATTGCGCTGAAAGAGTTCGAATATCAGGCGCACTATCTCAATCTGCTCGACCTGCTTGGCAGCCAGCTGCAGCTGAACGACATTAAAATCCACACCGCCACCCTGCAGGAACCGGTGGTAAACGTTGACCTGATTCTTGATGTCGGTAACTCCCACACCTGCGGTATTCTGGTGGAAGACCATCCTGATGAGAGCAACGGCCTGAAGCAGACCTATGAGCTGCAGATCCGCGATCTGAGCGAACCGCATCAGGTATACAACGAGATGTTCGAAAGCCGCGTGGAGTTTGCCGAAGCGCAGTTTGGCAAAGCCAACTACTCGATGGAAAGCGGCCGCGAAAACGCGTTTGTCTGGCCAGCCATGACGCGTGTTGGCCGCGAAGCCAGCCGCATGGCGTTACAGCGTCTCGGCACCGAAGGCGCTACCGGGATCTCCAGCCCGCGTCGTTATCTGTGGGATGAAGAGAGCTGGCTGCCAGGCTGGCGTTTTAACCAGACCTCCGCGCTGGCCGCCGATGAAGCCCCTGCAATCGCCGCACCACTGATGAACTTGCTGAATGATGAAGGCCAGCCGCTGTACGCCCAGGCGCTGGATGAGCGTCTGCCGGTGTTCTCGGCGAATTACAGCCGCAGTTCGCTGATGAGTTTTATGCTGTCAGAATTGCTGGCGCAGGCGCTAATGCAGATTAACAGCGCGGCGCAGCGCATGAAGATGCCGCACAGTAATGCGCCGCGTCAGCTGCGCCATATTATCCTCACCCTGCCATCGGCGATGCCGAAACCGGAGCGCGAGATCTTCCGCCGCCGCATGATTGAAGCTATTGGCCTGGTGTGGAAAGCGATGGGCTGGCATCCGGCGGATGACGCGTTCAGCAGCGCCAGTGATAAAGCGAAAAGCCTGAAGCCGGTGCCGGAAGTGCAGATGGAGTGGGATGAAGCCACCTGCGGCCAGATGGTGTACCTGTTTAATGAAACCCAGGTGAACTTTGCCGGACATGCCGGGGCGTTCTTCGCCAGCCAGGCGCGACCTGATCGCCCGTGCGGCCCGGATGAAGTGCCGGGGAAAACCCTGCGTATCGCCTCGATTGATATCGGCGGTGGCACCACCGACCTCGCCATTACCCAGTACACGCTGGATGACGGTGTCGGCCAGAACGTGAAAATCAACCCTTACCTGCTGTTCCGCGAAGGCTTTAAAGTCGCCGGTGACGATATTCTGCTGGACGTGATTCAGCTGTATGTGTTGCCGGCACTGCAGGATGCGCTGAAAAAAGCCGGACTGCTCAGCCCGGAAGTGCTGATGGCGAAGCTGTTCGGCCACGATGGCCGCATTGATGCGCAGTCCACGCTGCGTCAGCAGGTCACGCTGCAAATCTTTATGCCGGTGGCGCGCGCGATTCTGGAAAATTATGAGCGCTTCGACCCGCTCGACAGCAGCGCCGAAATCGACGCCAGCTTCGGCGAACTGCTGGCGCAGGTGCCGACAGCGAAAGTGCTGGAATACATTAACGGCGAGCTGCAGCGCGCGCTGAGCGCTGATAACGCCTTCGATATTCTGCAGGTGCCGCTGGTACTGAAGCTGAGCAAGCTGCACGGCGAGTTCCTCTCAAACCGCATGACCATTGTGCAGACGTTGCGCTCGATGGCGGAAGTGGTGTCGCTGTATACCTGTGATGTGCTGCTGCTGACCGGACGTCCTTCGCGCTTCCCGGGCGTGCAGGCGCTGTTCCGCCATCTGCAGCCGCTGCCGGGCAGCCGTATTCTGTCGCTGGAAGGCTATCACACCAGCGACTGGTATCCGTTTAACAAACTGGGACGCATCGACAACCCGAAATCGACCGCTGCCGTCGGCGCCATGCTGTGCCTGCTGGCGCTCGATCTGCGCCTCTCCAGCTTCTATTTCCGCGCCGGGGATTTCCAGCCGTACTCCACCATTCGCTATCTGGGGATGCTGGACGCCGACAGCGTGCTGAGCAGCAGTAACGTTTACTACAGCGATATCGATCTCGATCAACCCGATTTCGCCCTTGACCGCAAAACCAGTTTCCAGATCCGCGGAGGCTTGTGCCTCGGCTTCCGCCAGCTGGACAATGACCGCTGGCCAGCCTCGCCGCTTTACAGCCTGACGATTACCGACCAGGCGCTGGCGCGTAAAACTGCCGGTGACAGTGTGTTACGCGTGAAACTGGCGGTGGCGCCGGGCGAAGATCCGCGCAGTCCGGAGCGCTTCGAGATTGCGGATGCCCGTCTGGGCGATGGCAGTCGGGTGCCGCCACACCATTTACGCCTGAGCCTGAATACCTTGTCCAGCAGTGGTAACAGCACGGCACAATACTGGATCGACAGTGGGAGCGTATTTAAGAAATGAGATCCGTAACGCCAAAGCAGACAGCAGACAAGCAGAATAAGCAGTTACTGGCGCTGAATGACGGTATCGATAAAGCGCTGAACTGGCTGGAGAGCAGCCGCCACAGTGCGCTGCGGCTGGATATGGAAGCTGACGATGTCAAAACCAAACTGCGCCGTTGCCGCAGCCAGGCCCGTCAGCTGCATGTCAGCGCCGCCAGCGGCAGCACCCTCGCCTTTTACGGTTTGTCGCAGACGGGCAAAGCCTGGCTGCTCTCTTCGCTGGCCGCCGATGCCCAGGAACGTATGGAGCTGGTCGCCGCGGAGAAAGTGCTCGACTGGTTTACCCATATCAATCCCGGCAATCAGGATTGCGGGATTGTCACGCGTTTCAGTCATCAGGCAGAAGTGAAAAACAAAACCTGGCCGTTCGAACTGACGCTGTTTAATGAAGCCGATATCACCTGCATGGTGCTGGCAACCTCGTTGCAGCAACCGCAGGCGGCGCCTGATGAAGAGCAACTGCTGCAACAGCTGGCTAATTTGCAACGCCACCGCCAGCCTGAAATGGTGCCAGGCATCACCAGCGATCAGATGGT
This sequence comes from Erwinia sp. V71, assembly GCF_965644245.1. Classification (NCBI taxonomy): domain Bacteria; kingdom Pseudomonadati; phylum Pseudomonadota; class Gammaproteobacteria; order Enterobacterales; family Erwiniaceae; genus Erwinia; species Erwinia sp. V71. Next base: position 5,989 of record NZ_CBFFRK010000096.1, on the reverse strand, counting down.
GGTGATTTGGGACTTTATGCAGCGCCACGACGCTGCACGTCAGAAGCTGCTCGCCAGCCATTTCTGGCCTGCCGCCGTTGAACTGGCACCGTGGCTGACGATTGACGATCGCGCGCGTCTGTTCGCGCTGCTGTGGAACGGCGATAACGCCCTGACCAACCTGTGGCGCCAGCTGGCGCATACTCTGCAGAATCTCTCCGGCACCAGCCGGGTGCTGGCGCCGCTCAACCTGTTTGTCGATGAGGCATTGCTACCGGCAGAAGCCCTGCTGAACCCGGCCGCGCTGGCGGCATTAAATATGGCCGATGACCGTTATGTGCAGGTCAGCCCGCGCATTGGTGGTCGTGCCGGTAAAGCGGTTGATATTTCGCTGGCGGAGCTGTCGCTGCTGACGGTGGAACTGCTCGCCCCGCTGCGTTCCACGCCGCGCGTGGCGTTGTTTGAACAGGCTGATGTGCTGGATATTCCCGGCAATGGCGCACCACTGGATGAAGCGCTGCGCTTTGAAGCCCAGCGTCTGCAACAGAAAAACCCGCTGGCGGCACGTCTGGCGCAGGCGAAACGCGCTTATCTGCTGGATTACTACAGTGACCGTCAGGCGATTAACCTGCTGCTGGTTTGCAGCGCTGCGGGCAGCCGTGAGGAAGTGAAAGCCGTCAGTAAATCACTGGATTACTGGGTGAAGAAGAGTCAGGGCGAGAGTGCCGAAATCCGTCATGGCCGTAAGCCGGGCCTGATCTGGGCCATCACTCCGTATGATCAGCGCCACTTTCAGCAACAGAACTTCGATGAAGCGGTACAGCGCCGTATTGGCAACCCGGGTGATATGTGGGGTTCCATGCTGGCGCTTGATCGCGGCGGCATTCAGCGCATGGCCAGCTGGCTGGAAAGCGAAGTACGCCGTGAAGCCAAAACTGCGCGTATCGGCCAGCAACTGCAGGAACTGCAGCGCGAAGTGGCCGATAACCTGCTCGGCAGCTGGCATCAGCAGGATGGCGATACCGCCCTGCCGCAGAAGAAACAGCAAATCGCCGAAACCCTGTTAAAAGCCCTGCAGACCCGTACCGGACTGCACGGCGAGCTGCTGGAACGCCTGCAGCCAGAGCGTGAAGCCCTGCGCCGCCTGTGGCTGCAGCAGCCGCAACACGAGCAGGAAAGCACGCTGAGCAGCGGCAGCCAGAGTCATTTTGGTATCGGCATTGAAATCGATCTGTTCAGTGACGCACCCGATGAGCCACTTAGTCATGACACCAGCAGCGCGCAGGAAGATGAAGATGCCCTGTTTGCGCAGCAGGTTCAGCGCCACTGGGTGAATCACCTGCGCAATCTGCCGGAAAACGGTTCGTTGCTGGAACTGCTGGATATCAGCAAAGCCACGCTGCAGATTCTGGTTGAAGAGCTGATTGTCGCCAGTTTCCGCCTGAATATCGGCGATGCGCTGCGCAAAATGCTGACAGAGAGTGAAACCAGCAGCGCCAGCCACGATGGTAAAGCGGATCGCCAGGTCTCACGCGCACTGACGGTGCTGGGTGATTTTGTCTCCTGGCTGGGCTTTTTGCAGCAGAGCGAAGCGCAGCGCCCGGAGAGTCGTATTAATCGGGGACAGAAGATTTTCGCCCAACCAGCCGCGCCTGCGGTGAACTTCGGCAGCAGCCGTCGCCTGACACGTCTTTCCGCCGCGCCGGCCAATACCACGGCATTTTATATCTATGACTGGCTGGTGGGACTGAATGCGTTAATCGTGCAGAACAGCGCTTATTCAGCGGCCAGTGAACTGAAACCGACGCAACGTCAGCAACTGGCGGACATTATTCAGCTGATCAGAGCCGCATAAATAAAGGGGCGATATAGTCGCCCCTTTTTTATACCTTAAAATACATATTGCAGGCCAATCGCGGCGCTGTAATGAGTATTGGCAATGCCTGCATTGTCGCCCGGTGATTTTTCAGCCGAGCCATTATCATGGTCGATCATTTCCGTGCTGGCTTTCGCTTCGGCATAACGGTTATAACTTAATGTGGTAAATAATTTAGGGAAGGTGCGATTAATTCGATGGGAACCATTTTTTCGTCCTGTCAACGTATGGTAAATGAACAAAGAACCGCCCAAAACACTGAAAACGATAGATGAACGGCAATCATTGTAGTCATGAACAGAACTTTGAATGATTAAATCGCACCTTCCTTAACCTGAGAGTGATTCTGTGCCTGTGTATGACAGGCAAAAAAACTAATACTGCCACTCGCTTTTTTATGCGCATGTCGGCAATCCTTTAATCGGTATTCATCGTTAATGATATTATTCAGATAATGGCGTCTGCGGTGAAAACGCACCGTGACACTATTTATCATTTTTAATATCCGCCGATACCAAAAAAAGGGCAGAAGAAATGCGCCTTAATACCGCAGAAAATTAATGATATTCTGCATGCTGAGCCGGACTGGTACTTCTGCGCCACGCACCTGGTGCCTGACCAAACTGACGTTTAAAGCTGCGGTTAAATGACTGCTGTGAGTCAAAGCCCAGTGAAATCGCCACGTTAAGGATCGGTTCGTTACTGTTGGTCAGCCGGTCCGCCGATTTTTTCAGCTTTTCTGCACGAATATATTCGCCCAGCGGTAAACCGGTATGCTCTTTGAACATACGTTGCAGGTGCCATTTAGAGTAGCCCGCGCGCTCGGAAACGGTATCGAGATCCAGACGTGCTTCAATATGATTGTCAATCCAGTCACGCAGATCCTGAATGAAAGCGTCACTTCTCATCTTCTCTCTCCCGTCGCGATGAAATAGTAATAATTGAAGATACAGTTTAATGCTGACGAAATCGGCAACTAAATGCAAGTTTTATTATTACATTTAAATCCCTGCGCGCAGAAGGGTTATCCGGGCACGGATTACCGCGCCCGGTGAGTTACTGAAAATACAGCGGTTTTTGTGTGACGGGGATCAGCATCTGTGCGCGCCAGCCTGCCAGCGTCAGCTGAGCCAGTTGTGCCAGTGCCTGCCAGAATGGATGTGCGGCGTGCTGCTGAAGACGTTGCAGAAAGGCATCAGACCACGGCAGCAGATGCCAGGCCAGCAACTCTTCCAGTCGCTGCTGTTGCCCGCTTTCCGCCAGCCAGCCCGCCAGCAGCAGCAATGCGCCAATATGGTCTTCCGGTTCATTAGGGTGCAACTGCGGCTGAATGCCATAGCGCTGCAGCCACTGGCGTAACGCCAGCAGCGAATCGCCAAACAGCACGCTCTCTTTATCCAGCCATACCGAGCCCCATGGCGGTGACGGTAAGCTGTCCGGGCCAATAAACAGGCGCTGCCAGGCGCGGGTCATCTGCGCATCCTGTCCCTGCGCCAGCCCCTCCTCCAGCCTCGCCAGCGCTTCCTGCGCTGCGGGCCAGCTGTCATGCCAGCCCGGTTGTGCCAGTGCAGCCAGCAGCGGTGAGGCCTGCGGGCTGTCTGGCGGATAGTAAAACAGAGCGCCCAGCACGCGGCCGCTTAACGCGACCGCAGACAGGAGCGGCTGATGATCAACAGACATGCGCTTGCCCTTCCCTGATTAGCTAGCCGCCGCCAGTCCCACGGTCATATGCAGACCGTAAAACAGCGCGCGACCAATCACTTCCCCGGCCACCACCAGCACAAACCCCGCAGTGAGTGCCGGAATGGCCAGCGGACGTCGCCGCAACAGCGGACACAGCCAGCAGCCCAGTCCCGCAACCAGCAGCGCCACGCGGCAGATCTGCAACAGTGCATAGTGCGGGATCAGCGCTGTCGCCTGCTGTTCTGAGTTGTGGATTGACGCCAGTTCACTGCTCTGCAGCAGAATAACCGCCAGCGTTAACAACAACGCCATGACGCTGATCTGCGCCAGCCGGTTGCTCTGCAGCGGATAACGCGCCAGCTGTAACAGCAAAATCCCCAGCAGTGGCCCGCCCAGCAGTACCGTGAAGAAGAAACTCAGGGTGGTGTAGCTGTTATGCCAGGTCGGCACAGTCTCGATCTGATACACCCGCGTCATGGCAAAGACAAACAGCAATCCCGCCAGCAGCGTGATAATCATCCACACCCGACCCAGCTGTTGCGGCATTTTGCCCAGCACGCTCAGCAGCCACCACAGACCGCCGAGGGCAAAGAACAGCGAACCGGCGGCGATCTCATTACTTAACGCCGAGTGCCCCAGCCGGTTCAGTGAGTTAAACGCGCGCAACGGTGATCCGAGATGCAGGATCGAGGCGACAAAGGCCAGCCCGGTAACGCCCACGCCCCCCACCACACACTGCCCCAGCACGGTAAACAGTATCAGCGGCCATTCATGCCATCCGTTACCCATTGTGCACCTCCAGCGGATTTGCCAGGTAACCGCTGTTATCGCCCGCCGGGCGGCTATTGGCATTCGGTTTAATCACGATATTCGGCTGCGTAAAGTGCGCGGCAGGCAGTGGTGCAATCTGCGCCTCGTGGCCGTAGCGTTCACGCAGGGTATCTATCGGCGCAAAGTCCAGCGCACGCAGCGGGCAGGACTCGACGCAGATCGGTTTTTTGCCCTCTGCTACGCGGGTAAAACAGCCATCGCACTTGGTCATATGGCCTTTGCTGGCGTTGTACTGTGGTGCGCCATACGGGCAGGCCATCTGACAATAGCGACAGCCAATGCACACCTCTTCATTCACCACCACAAAGCCATCTTCACGTTTATGCATCGCCCCGCTGGGGCACACTTTGGTACACGCCGGATCGGCGCAGTGATTGCAGGAAACCGAGAGATAGTAAGAAAACACGTCCTGGTGCCAGACGCCGTCATTCTCCAGCCAGTTGCCGCCCGCATATTCGTATACGCGACGGAAATTCACCTCTGGCGGCAGGTCTTTGAAATCCTTGCACGCCAGCTGGCAGGTCTTACAGCCGGTACAGCGGCTGGAATCAATAAAAAAACCGTATTGCGTTGCCATCAGCCACTCCTCAGACCTTTGCGATATCGACCAGATTGGTATGTTGCGGATTGCCTTTCGCGAGTGGCGAAGGACGATGGGTGGTGAGCGTATTGACACAGGCGCCATGATCGACCCGATCGCCGCGCATATCCGCCTGGTGCCAGGCTCCCTGCCCCATGGCGACCACGCCAGGCATAATGCGCGGTGTCACTTTCGCGTCGATATGCACTTCGCCCCGGCCGTTAAACACCCGCACTTTGTCACCATTACTGATGCCACGCGTCTGCGCATCGAGCGGGTTAATCCACACTTCCTGACGACAGGCCGCCTGCAAGACTGCGATATTGCCGTATGACGAGTGGGTACGTGCTTTGTAGTGGAAGCCGAACAGCTGTAAGGGGTAATCACTGCGCGTGGGCGCATCCCAGCCTTCAAAGGTAGAGGCATACACCGGCAGTGGGCTGATCACTTCGTCGTCGGCAAGTTGCCATTCGCTGGCAATCTTCGCCAGTGATGCCGAATAGATTTCGATTTTGCCGGATGGCGTTTTCAGCGGGTTGGCGACCGGGTCGTCACGGAAAGCTTTATAGGCGACAAAATGCCCTTTGGGATCTTTACGTTTATAAATCCCCATCGCTTTCAGCGCCTCGTAATCCGGCAGCTGCGGATCTTTCGCCTGCATCTTGCTGTACAGATAGTGCAGCCATTGCGCCTGCGTGCGTCCTTCGGTGAAGCGCTGGTACACATCCGGCCCCAGACGCTGCGCCACTTCACTGAGCATCCAGTAGATCGGCTTACGCTCAAATTTTGCTGTCGTCGCGGGCTGAATAAAGATCAGGTAGCCCATATTGCCCGCATAGTCGTTAGGAATAATGTCTTCCTGTTCGACAGTCATCAGGTCAGGCAGCAGAATATCGGCGTATTTCGCCGAAGATGTCATAAAGTTCTCAATCACCACAATCATTTCGCACTTGCTGTCATCCTGGGAAGGTGCGATTTAATCGGTGGGGTTCAGTGGAGTCCTTAGCTGTATTAGCCTTACCTTAGCTGAGCTGTATTAT
>NZ_CBFFRK010000095.1:0-16484 GCF_965644245.1 Erwinia sp. V71 | reverse complement strand
AATAGTAAGTCCGTACGGTTCTGAGTTGCTGCATATTGCTATTTTAAGTCAATATACGGTATGTATGAGACGCTTACAAATGGTGAACTATGTGCAAGAAAACTGCGTCCGCAACATGGTGAATTGTGTACAAAAAAAAGCCCTCCCCCATTTCATGGGGAAGGGCTTACAAGTCACTAAACGCTAACTTATTTCTTTTTCGCTTTCGGGTTTGGCAGGTCGGTAATGCTACCTTCAAACACTTCAGCCGCCAGACCAACAGATTCATGCAGCGTTGGGTGCGCATGGATGGTCAGTGCGATATCTTCAGCATCGCAACCCATTTCAATCGCCAGACCGATTTCACCCAGCAGCTCGCCGCCGTTGGTACCGACAATCGCACCACCGATAACGCGGTGAGTGGTTTTGTCGAAAATCAGTTTGGTCATACCGTCTGCACAATCGGAAGCGATCGCACGACCCGAAGCCGCCCATGGGAAGGTCGATACTTCGTAGCTGATGCCTTTCTCTTTCGCTTCTTTCTCGGTCAGACCGACCCATGCCACTTCTGGCTCGGTGTAAGCGATAGATGGGATCACTTTCGGATCGAAGTAGTGCTTCATACCGGCAATCACTTCTGCCGCCACGTGGCCTTCATGCACGCCTTTGTGTGCCAGCATTGGCTGACCGACGATATCGCCGATAGCAAAGATGTGCGGCACATTGGTACGCAGTTGCTTGTCGACACGAATGAAGCCGCGCTCGTCCACTTCCACGCCCGCTTTACCGGCATCGAGGTTTTTACCGTTCGGCACACGACCAATCGCCACCAGCACTGCGTCGTAGCGCTGTGGTTCTGCTGGCGCTTTTTTGCCTTCCATGGACACGTAGATGCCATCTTCTTTGGCTTCTACTGCGGTCACTTTGGTTTCCAGCATCAGGTTGAATTTCTTGCTGATACGCTTGGTGAACACTTTCACCACGTCTTTATCAGCAGCAGGGATCACCTGATCAAACATCTCTACCACGTCGATCTGAGAACCCAGCGCGTGATATACGGTGCCCATTTCCAGGCCGATAATACCACCGCCCATCACCAGCAGACGCTCTGGCACTTCTTTCAGTTCCAGCGCATCAGTGGAATCCCAGACACGTGGATCTTCGTGTGGAATAAATGGCAGTTCAATCGGACGGGAACCGGCAGCGATAATCGCGTTATCGAAGTTAATGGTGGTTGCACCACCTTCGCCTTCCACCACCAGGGTGTTAGCGCCAGTGAATTTGCCGAGGCCATTCACAACCTTAACTTTACGGCCTTTCGCCATACCCGCCAGACCACCGGTCAGCTGAGAGATCACTTTCTCTTTCCAGCCACGGATTTTATTGATATCGGTCTGAGGCTGACCGAACACGATGCCGTGCTCTTCCAGCGCTTTCGCTTCTTCGATCACTTTCGCGACGTGCAGCAGCGCTTTTGACGGGATACAACCGACGTTCAGACAAACACCACCGAGGGTGCTGTAACGTTCTACCAGGACGGTCTCCAGACCTAAATCAGCGCAACGGAAAGCCGCAGAGTAACCTGCAGGGCCTGCGCCAAGTACCACGACCTGAGTTTTAATTTCTGTACTCATCATGACCTCTTGTTTGATTTCCGGCGGGTCAGACGTCACGCCCATCATCCACCGGGACGCTTGCACGGCAAGAGTTTACAGAATTGTTAATAAACTGCAAACCATGGCGCCATGAATCTCTGTAGCAAGGCCGGCGATTGCCGGCCTTGTTTAGTCTTACATCACCAGACGACGAATGTCGGCCAGGGTGTTGCCAATGATGGTGATAAAGCGAGCACCATCAGCGCCATCGATCACACGGTGGTCGAAGGAGAGAGACAGTGGCAGCATCAGGCGCGGCGCAAAGTCTTTACCATTCCATACCGGTTCCATCGAGGACTTGGACACACCGAGGATAGCCACTTCCGGCGCGTTCACGATAGGTGCAAACGCCGTGGTGCCCAGGCCGCCCAGGCTGGAGATAGTGAAGCATCCACCCTGCATATCCGCAGCAGTCAGCTTACCATCACGCGCTTTCTTCGAAATCGCCATCAGCTCGCGAGACAGTTCAACGATGCCTTTCTTATTCACATCTTTGAACACCGGAACCACCAGACCGTTTGGCGTATCGACCGCCACACCGATGTTGATGTATTTTTTCAGCGTCAGCTTCTGACCATCTTCAGACAGTGAACTGTTGAAGCGAGGCATCTGCTCCAGCGCGCTGGCAACCGCTTTCATGATAAAGACCACTGGGGTGATTTTCACATCCAGTTTCTTCTTCTCAGCTTCGACGTTCTGCTGCTTACGGAACGCTTCCAGATCGGTGATATCCGCTTTATCGAAGTGAGTCACGTGCGGGATCATTACCCAGTTACGGCTCAGGTTAGCACCCGAGATTTTCTGGATACGGCCCAGTTCCACTTCTTCGATTTCACCAAACTTGCTGAAGTCGACTTTCGGCCATGGCAGCATGCCTGGCAGACCGCCACCGGCAGCAGCAGGTGCTTCGGCGCGTTTCACCGCGTCTTTGACATACGCCTGAACGTCTTCTTTCAGAATACGACCTTTACGGCCGGTTCCTTTGACTTTCGCCAGGTTTACGCCAAATTCACGTGCCAGACGACGAATAACCGGGGTCGCATGAACGTAAGCGTCATTTTCCGCGAACTCGCTCTTACCTTCCGCCGCAGCGGCTGGTTTAGCGGCTTCCTGCTTAGCAGGTGCTGGCGCGGCGGCAGGTGCCGGAGCAGCAGCTTCCTGTTTAGCAGTTGGTGCCGCAACGGCTGGGGCTGCGCCCGCCACTTCGAACACCATGATCAGGGAACCGGTGCTGACTTTGTCGCCAGTGTTGATCTTGATCTCTTTAACTGTACCCGCGAATGGTGCTGGCACTTCCATAGAGGCTTTATCGCCTTCTACGGTGATCAGAGACTGTTCAGCTTCAACCATGTCGCCCACTTTCACCATGATCTCGGTGACTTCAACTTCATCACCACCGATATCAGGGACGTTAACCTCTTTCGCTGCGCTGGCTGCCGGAGCAGCCGCTGCTGCTGGCGCGGCTTCTGCTTTCTCTTCTGCCGGAGCAGGTGCAGCAGCTGCTGCACCGTCGGCGGAATCGAAAATCATGATCAGTTTGCCAGTGGCGACGGTGTCGCCCACTGCCACTTTAATCTCTTTAACTACGCCAGCCTGTGGCGAAGGCACTTCCATGGAAGCTTTATCACCTTCAACAGTGATCAGCGACTGTTCAACTTCAACGGTGTCGCCCACTTTCACCATAATTTCGGTGACTTCAACTTCGTCTGCACCAATGTCCGGTACGTTGATTTCGATAGCCATTACTCTTTACCTCTTATGCCAGACGCGGGTTAACATTATCGGCATCGATATTGAATTTGGTGATCGCTTCCGCTACCACTTTCTTATCGATTTCACCGCGTTTGGCCAGTTCGCCCAGTGCCGCTACCACCACGTAGGAAGCATCAACTTCGAAGTGGTGACGCAGGTTTTCGCGGCTGTCGGAACGGCCGAAACCGTCGGTGCCCAGTACGCGATAGTCGCTGGCTGGCACATAGCTGCGAACCTGTTCTGCGAACAGTTTCATGTAGTCGGTTGACGCCACAGCTGGCGCATCGTTCATCACCTGCGCGATATACGGCACACGTGCTTCTGCAGTTGGGTGCAGCATGTTCCAGCGCTCACAATCCTGACCATCACGCGCCAGTTCGGTGAACGAGGTCACGCTGTACACGTCAGAACCGACGCCGTAGTCTTTCGCCAGGATCTGCGCTGCTTCACGCACGTGACGCAGGATAGAGCCTGAGCCCAGCAGCTGAACTTTACCTTTGCTGCCTTCTACTGTTTCCAGCTTGTAGATACCCTTACGGATACCCTCTTCCGCACCCTGCGGCATCGCAGGCATGTGGTAGTTTTCGTTCAGAGTGGTGATGTAGTAGTAGACGTTCTCTTGTGCTTCGCCGTACATACGCACCAGACCATCATGCATGATGACAGCCACTTCGTAGGCGTAAGCCGGGTCGTAAGAGATACAGTTCGGGATAGTCAGCGACTGAATGTGGCTGTGACCATCTTCGTGCTGCAGGCCTTCACCGTTCAGGGTAGTACGACCGGAGGTGCCGCCGACCAGGAAGCCGCGCGCCTGCTGATCACCTGCTGCCCAGCACAGGTCGCCGATACGCTGGAAACCGAACATGGAGTAGTAGATGTAGAACGGAATCATCGGCAGGTTGTTGGTGCTGTAAGACGTTGCCGCCGCCAGCCAGGATGCGCCTGCGCCCAGTTCGTTGATACCTTCCTGCAGGATCTGACCTTTTTCGTCTTCTTTATAGTAAGCAACCTGCTCACGGTCCTGCGGGGTGTACTGCTGGCCATTCGGGCTGTAGATACCGATCTGGCGGAACAGACCTTCCATACCGAAGGTACGCGCTTCGTCCGCGATGATTGGCACCAGACGATCTTTGATCGACTTGTTCTTCAGCATCACGTTCAGGGCACGCACGAAGGCGATAGTGGTGGAGATCTCTTTGTTCTGCTCTTCCAGCAGCGGCTGGAAATCTTCCAGTGCAGGCATTTCCAGCTTCTCGCTGAACTGCGCCTGACGGGTTGGCAGGTAGCCACCCAGTTTCTGACGCTGGCCGTGCAGGTAGGTGTGCTCTTCAGAACCTTCCGGGAAGGTCACGTAAGGCAGTTTTTCGATGTTGGCATCGTCAACCGGCACATTGAAACGATCACGGATATAACGCACGCCATCCATGTTCATTTTCTTCACCTGGTGAGCGATGTTTTTACCTTCAGCGGTGTCACCCATACCATAACCTTTGATGGTATGCGCCAGGATCACGATTGGCTTGCCTTTGGTGTCCTGTGCTTTTTTCAGTGCCGCGTAGATTTTCTTCGGATCGTGACCACCACGGTTCAGCGCCCAAATTTCATCGTCAGACCAGTCTTTGACCAGTTCAGCGGTTTCCGGATATTTACCGAAGAAGTGCTCACGCACGTAAGCACCGTCACGGGATTTGAAGGTCTGATAGTCACCGTCAACGGTTTCGTTCATCAGCTGAATCAGTTTACCGCTGGTGTCTTTACGCAGCAGCTCGTCCCAGCGACCGCCCCAGATAACCTTGATCACTTCCCAGCCAGCACCACCGAAGATGCCTTCCAGCTCGTTGATGATCTTGCCGTTACCGGTGACCGGACCGTCCAGACGCTGCAGGTTACAGTTGATGATGAACACCAGGTTGTCCAGCTTCTCACGGGTCGCGATGGTGATCGCACCTTTAGATTCTGGCTCATCCATTTCACCGTCGCCGAGGAAGGCGTAAACGGTCTGTGCGGAAGTGTCTTTCAGGCCGCGGTGCTCAAGATACTTGAGGAATTTCGCCTGGTAGATCGCGCCCAGTGGGCCCAGACCCATGGAAACGGTTGGGAACTGCCAGAAGTCAGGCATCAGTTTAGGGTGCGGGTAAGAAGACAGACCTTTACCGTGAACTTCCTGACGGAAGTTGTTCATCTGATCTTCGGTCAGGCGACCTTCAAGGAAAGCACGGGCATACACGCCCGGAGAGATGTGGCCCTGGAAGTACACCAGATCGCCGCCATCTTTGTCGTTACGCGCACGGAAGAAGTGGTTGAAGCACACTTCGTAAACGGTCGCGGAAGACTGGAAAGAGGACATGTGGCCGCCCAGCTCCAGATCTTTCTTCGATGCACGCAGAACCGTCATGATGGCGTTCCAGCGGATCGCGGAACGGATACGACGTTCCAGAGAGGTGTTCCCCGGGTATTCCGGTTCGTCTTCAGCCGCAATGGAGTTGATGTAGTTGCTTACACCAGCGCCTGAAGCGACTTTTACGCCGCCTTTGCGTGCTTCGCTCAATACCTGATCGATCAGATACTGTGCGCGCTCAACACCTTCTTCACGGATGACCGATTCGATCGCCTGTAGCCAGTCGCGAGTTTCAATCGGATCCACGTCATTATGTAAACGTTCTGACATGGGGGGTATTCCTTATCTGTGTCTAATACGTTGAATTGTCTGGAGCCTGTCGCTTTGTGCTCTGCGGGCAAAACACAAAAAGACAGGCTCGTCGTTTATACCGTTGCCCTGAAACCGCCATGCTGCCGGTATATGGACGCGTTATCTATACCCTAAATAATTCGAGTTGCAGGAAGGCGGCAAGCCCCCTCACCCCGGGAGCATAGCTAACTATGTGACCGGGGTGAGGGGGCGCAGCCAACGTACCTGCGACTTGAAGAATGACGGGTATATCCGCGTTATTCCTTACGTTGCTGTAGGCGTCGCAGGGAGCGCTCTCGACGACTCTGCTCCCGGCTTCTGTCCAGCAATATTTCCTCAATAAACGCCAGGTGACGGTGTGACGCTTCACGAGCCTGTTCCGGCTCCCGCGCCATAATCGCCTCAAAAATACTGGCGCGATGACCGCTCACTTTTGCCAGCATCTCCCGGCGCAAGTAGAGCAATTCGAAGTTCTGTCGGACGTTCTGTTCCAGCATTGGCCCCATGCTGCGCAAAAGATGTAAAAGCACCACATTATGCGCCGCTTCGGTGACAGCAATTTGATACTGCATCACCGCATCGGACTCTGCGTCTAAATCGCCGCTGTCCTGTGCCTGCTGGATCACCTGATGACAATCGCGAATGCGCTGCAAATCCTCGTCAGTGCCACGTAGCGCGGCATAATAGGCGGCGATACCTTCAAGGGCGTGACGGGTTTCCAGCAGGTCGAACTGAGATTCAGGATGTTGGGCCAGCAGATGCACCAGCGGATCGCTCAGGCTTTGCCACAGACTTTTCTGGACAAATGTGCCACCACCCTGACGGCGCAGCAGCAGGCCTTTGGCTTCCAGACGCTGGATAGCTTCACGAAGAGAAGGACGGGAGACATCAAACTGTTTGGCAAGCTCACGCTCTGGCAACAGTTTTTCCCCTGGACGCAGCGTCCCTTCCATAATCAGAGACTCAAGCTGTTGCTCGATTGCATCGGATAATTTTGGTTGACGAATCTTGCTGTAAGCCATCTTCCCTTCTTCTGTCATCCGTCCGAAGTAAATTGGTAATACCAATTGCAAAAAGGTGACGCTAAAGTAACAAAGTATTCACCTTGTGTCTATATGGCATAAGCCCGAAACCGGGGCTGGCTCACGTTATAAAGATGCTGAAAAACCACCGAAAAGGGAGCCATGCAGGGGCGGGGAAGTTGTTAACAAACCTGACTTTTACGAAACCTTACACGGAGTTAGTCAGGTTTCTGCGCCTTAACTATAAGGGAATGCTATTTGCCTTTTTCATCGTTCCGTACCAGATCAACATATTGTGCAAATGAGAAATGAGTGGTCGTTTTTCACTCACTCCGCCGCACGAAAAGAGAAAGCGAGTGCAAAGGCCAGCGCTTACCACTATTCTGGTCTCGTAGATAGCATCACCCTCATTTTTGAGTCGTTGATACTGTAAAATAATCAATACGTTATCTGTAAGAGTTAATTTACGGCTGCTCTCACAGCGATGGAAAGACTCCAATAAGAATAACGACATCACGAGGTTTTCATATGGAACAACAGCAAGGCGATGCGCTGAAGCGGGGACTCAAAAACCGCCATATTCAGCTCATTGCATTAGGTGGCGCTGTCGGTACTGGCCTGTTTCTGGGGATCGCGCAAACGATCAAAATGGCGGGTCCTTCAGTCCTGCTGGGATACGCGATTGGCGGGTTTATTGCGTTTCTGATTATGCGTCAGTTGGGCGAGATGGTCGTGGAAGAGCCGGTCGCCGGTTCATTCAGCCACTTTGCCTATAAATACTGGGGCAACTTCGCCGGTTTTGCCTCAGGCTGGAACTACTGGGTGCTGTATGTGCTGGTGGCGATGGCAGAGCTGACCGCAGTCGGTATCTATGTTCAGTACTGGTGGCCGGAAATCCCAACCTGGGTATCCGCGGCCGTCTTCTTCCTGCTGATCAACGCGATTAACCTCTCCAACGTCAAAGTGTATGGCGAAATGGAGTTCTGGTTCGCGATCATCAAAGTGGTCGCAGTGGTCGGGATGATTCTGTTTGGCGGCTGGTTGCTGTTCAGCGGCTCCGGCGGTCCGGAAGCCAAAGTCAGCAATATCTGGGACATTGGCGGCTTCTTCCCGAATGGCGTCACCGGGCTGGTGATGGCGATGGCGGTGATTATGTTCTCCTTCGGCGGTCTGGAGCTGGTGGGGATTACTGCCGCAGAAGCCGACAACCCGGAACACAGCATCCCAAAAGCCACCAACCAGGTGCTGTACCGTATTCTGATCTTCTACATTGGTTCACTGGCAGTGCTGCTGTCACTCTATCCATGGACCAAAGTGGTCGAAGGTGGCAGTCCGTTCGTGATGATTTTCCACGATCTCGGCGACAGCCTGGTGGCTAACGCACTGAACGTGGTGATCCTGACCGCCGCGCTGTCGGTATACAACAGCTGTGTGTACTGCAACAGCCGTATGCTGTACGGCCTGGCGAAACAGGGGAACGGTCCGAAAGCTCTGCTGAAAGTGGACAGCCGCGGTGTACCGGTGGTGGCGATTGGTATCTCTGCACTGGCAACCGCCATCTGCGTACTGGTTAACTACCTGCTGCCTGGTGAAGCCTTTGGTTTGCTGATGTCACTGGTGGTCTCCGCGCTGGTGATCAACTGGGCAATGATTAGCCTGGCGCACCTGAAATTCCGCCGTAAGAAAGATCAGCAGGGTGTCACCACGCGCTTTAAAGCACTGCTGTATCCGCTGGGTAACTGGATCTGTCTGGTGTTCCTGGCCGGTATTCTGGTGATTATGGCGCTGACGCCGGGTATGGCGATCTCCGTCTGGCTGATCCCGGTCTGGCTGGTGGTGCTGGCTGTCGGTTACGCAGTGAAGAACCGCGCGCAGAAGTCGTAAAGTCATACTTCGCCGTTCTTAGTCACCACTCTGAACGGCTCCTTCCCCCGCCTGGCGGGGGAAGGAGCCTGTAGTGCCCCTCTCTGACTTCTCCCCCCTTTTCTGAGCGAATGCAGATTGTGTCCTTCCTCACACTTTCTCCCTGACAGTCATTTTGTCCATTTGCGCGACGGTTTCATGCTGCGCAGCAAAAATCATCAGCGCTAATAATGTTTCCCACCATGAGGACAATCCTCCAACGGCGGGAGAACTAACGATGAATACGGCCGCACTGTCATTCAGAGAGAAACTGGGTTACGGCATGGGCGATGCAGGCTGCAATATGATTGGCGGTGCCATCATGTTGTTCCTGAACTATTTTTATACCGATGTGTTTGGCCTGGCACCGGCGCTGGTCGGCATCCTGCTGCTGTCTGTGCGCGTGCTCGATGCGGTGTCTGACCCGATTATGGGCGCTATCGCCGACCGCACGCACAGCCGCTGGGGTCGCTTCCGTCCCTGGCTGCTGTGGGTCTCCGTTCCCTACGTGCTGTTCAGCGTGCTGATGTTTACCACGCCGGACTGGAGCTACGAGAACAAGGTGATCTACGCCTTTGTCACCTACTTCCTGATGTCACTGGCTTATACCGCCATCAATATCCCCTACTGCTCGCTGGGCGGCGTGATTACCAACGATCCTGGCGAGCGCGTCTCCTGTCAGTCCTATCGCTTTGTGATGGTGGGCATCGCCACACTGATCCTGTCGCTGTCACTGCTGCCGCTGGCCGAGTGGTTTGGCGGCGACAATAAAGCGCGCGGTTATCAGATGGCGATGGGCGTGATGGCAATCATCGGCCTGTTTATGTTTCTGTTCTGCTTTGCCACCGTGCGCGAACGGATTAAACCGGCAGTGCCGACCAATGACGATCTGAAAGCCGACCTGAAAGATGTGTGGAAAAACGACCAGTGGGTGCGCATCCTGCTGCTGACCTTCTGTAACGTCTGCCCGGGCTTTATCCGTATGGCCGCAACCATGTACTACGTCACCTGGGTAATGCAGCAATCCACCGGCTTCGCCACAATGTTTATCAGCCTCGGCGTGGTCGGCATGATGATCGGCAGTACGCTGGCGAAGCTGCTGACTGACCGCTGGTGCAAACTGAAAGTGTTTTTCTGGACCAATATCGTGCTGGCCATTTTTTCCACCAGCTTCTATTTCCTCGACCCGCACGCCACGGTGCTGGTGGTGGTTGCCTATTTCCTGCTGAATATCTTCCACCAAATCCCGTCCCCCCTGCACTGGTCGCTGATGGCAGACGTCGATGATTACGGCGAATGGAAAACCGGCAAACGCATTACCGGCATCAGCTTCTCCGGCAACCTGTTTTTCCTCAAAGTCGGTCTGGCGGTTGCAGGCGCAATGGTCGGCTTCCTGCTGTCACTGTATGGCTATGATGCCGGGGCGAAACAGCAAAACGCGACGGCGATTAACGGCATTATGCTGCTGTTTACCGTTATCCCTGGCATTGGTTACCTGATTACCGCGGGCGTGGTGCGTCTGCTGAAAGTGGATCGCCAGCTGATGCAAACCATCCAGATTGATCTGGCGAAACGCCGGGAAAATTACCGCGAACTGAATGATTACCCGCAGGGCAAATCTGTTGATATCAAACCAGAAGGAGCCGCCCGATGAACTGGCCCAATCCGCTAATCGAACAGCGCGCCGATCCTTATATTCTGCGCCACGGTGACAGCTACTATTTTATCGCCTCAGTACCGGAATATGACCGGCTGGAAATCCGCCGCGCCAGTACGCTTTCCGGCCTGCGCGATGCGCAACCGGTGGTGGTATGGCGCAAACCGGACAGCGGCCCGATGAGCGAGCTGATCTGGGCGCCGGAACTGCATCTGATCGATGGCAGCTGGGTAATCTACTATGCCGCAGCCCCCACGCGCGCCATCAAAGACGGCCTGTTCCAGCACCGCATGTTCGCGCTGGAGTGCCGTGACAACGATCCGCTGACTGGAAGCTGGCAGGAACGCGGTCAGGTACGCACGCCCATCGACAGCTTTGCCCTCGACGCCACCAGTTTCCGCCACCAGGGGAAGCAGTGGTACTTATGGGCGCAGAAAGATCCGGCGATCCCCGGCAACTCCAACCTCTATTTAGCGGAACTGGAAAACCCGTGGACACTGAAAAGCGCGCCAGTCATGCTCAGCCGGCCAGAGTATGAATGGGAATGTGCGGGATTCAGCGTCAATGAAGGCCCGGCAGTGATTCGCTATGGCAACAGGCTGTTTGTCAGCTATTCCGCCAGTGCCACCGATGAAAACTACTGTATGGGATTGCTGTGGATTGATGCCGATGCGGACCCCATGCAGGCGGCTAACTGGTCGAAATCAGCGCGTCCGGTGTTTACCACCCACCGGCAGAATCGCCAGTATGGCCCAGGGCATAACAGTTTCACGACGGCGGAAAACGGCGAGGATGTGCTGGTCTATCATGCGCGTAATTACACGGAAATCGAGGGCGACCCGCTATGGGACCCGAACCGCCATACACGCATCAAAACCTTTCACTGGGACAAGGACGGTATGCCCGATTTCGGCATACCGCCTGCTGAGCAGTAATCAGACCAGCGTGCCGTAAATGGTGAGCAGCGCCACCACCACCACCAGCACTAAGGAGACTTTTTTCGCCAGAGACACCGCCACGCGCGGTGTTTCTGTTTTATCAAGGTGCGGTTCGCGCGCCAGCGAGAACTGTGCCAGCTGGGTAAGCACCTGATACTGCGCACTGTGGCGATCGCCCAGCGAGGCAAACCACGCTGGCAGTGCCCGCTCACCGTGGCCTAACAGGGCATAGGCGACACCCGCCAGCCGTACCGGGATCCAGTCCAGCCAGTGCAGAATCGCATCCACCCCCGACTGCGAACGCTCCAGCGGTGAATGATGACGCGCCAGCCAGCTCTGCCAGCCGCGCAGAAACGCATAGCCCACCAGCAGCACCGGCCCATAAGGACCGCCCACCACAAACCAGAACAGCGGCGCCAGATAAAAGCGGAAGTTAATCCACAGTAAGGCATTCTGCAGTTCGCGCAGGTATTCACGTTCATCGCAATCCACCGGGATACCGTGGATCAGTGTCAGTTCTTCCGCCATCGCATCACGCGCACTGTCATCATTGAGGCTCGCCGCCCGCAGATAAGCGTGATAGTGCAGACGTACCGATCCCGCGCCAATACACAGCAAACCGACCAGAATCCAGAAAATCAGTTGTACCACGCCAAAGAACAATCCTTTCAGCGCCATGATCACCACCAGCACCACAGCCATTGCCAGCCAGGCCATCATCAGAGTACGCAGCAGCGAGAAACGTTTTTGCTGCCGGAACAGCGGTTCCAGGCGGTGGTCCAGTTGCCAGTGCTCACCCGATTTAAACAATCGCTCCCAACCCAGTACCAGTAACAAGCTAAACAGCGTCATGCATCAGACTCCCCAAAAGTCACGCCAGCAGAATGTGGGTGTAAAGCGTGACGAAATCGTTCCCAGTCAAACGCCGGACCGGGATCAGTTTTGCGCACTGGCGCAATATCACTGTGGCCGGTGATACGTTCCGGCGTCAGCGGATAGTGTTGCATCAGCAGTTCAGTTACAGCCTGTAGCGCCGTGTATTGCGCATCGGTATAGGGCAGTGTATCCGTGCCTTCCAGTTCAATACCAACAGAAAAATCATTGCAGTTGTCGCGCCCCTGCCAGAGAGAGACCCCGGCGTGCCAGGCGCGCAGGTGAAACGGCACATACTGCACAATTTCGCCGTCACGGCGGATCAGGCAGTGTGCAGAGACACGCAAATGCGCGATTTCAGCAAAAAACGGGTGGGCGCTGGCATCCAGCGTACCGGTAAACAGCGCGTCAATATAAGGACCACCGAACTCTCCCGGCGGCAGGCTGATATTGTGAACCACCAGCAGTGACGGCGCTTCATCGGCAGGACGCGTATTAAAATGCGGTGAGGGCACCTGCTTTATCCCAACAATCCAGCCATCCTGCAACTGCATGCCCTGCCCTCCTGATATCGGTTTTACTTTCAGAGTAACACGCTTCACGCGCTGGCGTCAGAAGCAGGTCTGCACGGTTTCAACCAGTTGCAGATCGTCATCTACCACACACAGCTGTCGCCACTTATCAAACGTCAGGCACAGGTGTGAGGCGCCAAAGGCAATAATATCCCCTGGCGCTAACGGATGTTGATCCGGAACGGCGATAAAGGCGTGTTGATCCATCAGACGGATCACCTGGTAATCGCTCCCCAGCGGCTGCGCGGGCATCTTCCCCTGCGGATAGACACGCAACGGCACTGGCATACTGTCGTGGGCAATATCACGTTTACCCAGCGCGGCGATTACCCGGCCAGGCTCAGGGACTGACTGAACATAGGCAAACACTTCCATCGCCGGTAACAGCGCGCTATCCATCTCCGGATGGCGGGCCAGCAAAGCATGCTGCGCCTGCTGGTAAATACCGTGGTCGTGAACCAGATAGCAGCCAGGCCGCATCAAGGTAATAAAGGCATCGCGCGCATCAGCGGCGGCGAAGGCCTGCGCCACTAAGTCGTACCAGGAGGAGCCAGAGGCGGTGATAATTGGTCGCTCACAGGCGAAATGCCCGGCCGCTTTCAGCGCCAGCGCATGACTCACCAGCTGTGTAATAAAGGTGGCGACATCCTGCTGCTTATCGTTGCTGCTGATCACCCCCTCGTAACCCTCAATGCCACAAAGACGCAGGGCATCATAGTGCGTAATCGCGGCGACAACCGCCTCAATCTGTTGGGCATTACGGCAACCACAGCGGCCATGACTGACGCCCACTTCCAGCATCACATTCAGCGTCAGCTGTTGTGAGTGGAAAAACTCGCCCAGCTGATGCGCATTCTCCACGCTATCTACCAGGCAATAAAACTCGATATCACCGGCACGCAGCACGTCAGCGACAATCTGCATATTAGGACGGCCAACCAGCTGGTTCGCCATCAGGATACGTTTGATGCCATGCTGTGCCGCTACCGCACACTGCACCGCCGTCGCCAGCGTGATGCCCCAGGCTCCGGCCGCTGTCTGGCGCTGAAACAGCGCGGGAGCCATGGTGGTTTTGCCGTGTGGCGCCAGCTGCGCGCCATGCGCCGTCGCGTAACGCTGCATCCAGTGCAGATTGTGTTGCAGCGCCGACTGATGCAGAACCAGTGCAGGCAGAGAGATATCCTGCAGCAGTGATGTCCCCGTTACCGGCTGGCCTTTTTGGTGGATTGAGGTGATTTCCATTGCGTTACCACTGACTCCCGCTGAATGTCTGTCGCGCCAGTATAACGTGATTTCAGCCGCAGCTGGAGGCAATCAGGCCATGGCTGGCAAGCCTGTGATAAACACGTTAGAGTGGGCAAACGCTTTTGTCCGCCCTTTTGGAGCCACACGATGACCACGCGCCGCTACGACGCCGACCACCGCCGTACAGAACTGCTGGAACGTATTGAGCACGATATTCCCGCTGCCGTCACCCAGGCGCTGCGCGAGGATCTGGGTGGAGACGTCGACGCCTGCAACGATATCACCGCCAGCCTGCTGCCTGCTGACACCCAGTCTCATGCCACTGTCATCACCCGCGAAGCGGGGATTTTCTGTGGTAAGCGCTGGGTGGAAGAGGTGTTTATTCAGCTGGGTAACCGCACCACGCTGGTCTGGCATGTCAGTGACGGCGACACCATCAGTGAGAATCAGACGCTGTTCGAAATCAGTGGGCCCGCGCAGCTGATCCTGACCGGGGAACGCACCGCGCTGAATTTTGTGCAGACACTGTCTGGCGTGGCCACGGAAGTCAGCCGCTACGTCGCCCTGCTGGCGGGAACCCGCACCCAGTTGCTCGACACGCGTAAAACCCTGCCTGGCCTGCGTACTGCGCTGAAATACGCCGTACTCTGCGGTGGCGGCAGCAATCATCGCCTCGGCTTGTCTGATGCCTTTCTGATCAAAGAGAACCATATTATCGCCACCGGCTCGATTCGCCAGGCAGTGGAAAAAGCCTTCTGGCTGCATCCTGATGTCCCTGTAGAAGTGGAAGTTGAATCCCTTGATGAGCTGGAGCAGGCGCTGGCGGCAGGCGCGGATATCGTGATGCTGGATAACTTCAGCGTCGATCAGATGCGTGAAGCTGTAACCTTAACCGATGGCCGCGCACTGCTGGAAGTATCCGGTAATGTCACCAACGAAACCCTGCGTACTTTTGCTGAAACCGGCGTGGACTATATCTCCGTCGGTGCGCTCACCAAACATGTACGGGCGCTCGACCTGTCGATGCGCTTCCGCCAGTTGTAACATCCGCCACCTTTTCGCAGGTGGCTTTTTTCTCCCTGCGATTCCCTTTTGCGCGGCGGCTTCCATCGTGATTGTCGTCTGTTGCAACTCACGGAAAAACCTTCCGTGCGGCTACGCAATTCGCCTCGCTGCCACTGGTGTTGCCTGCACGGCCCTCTTAAGGTGCCGTCAGACACATCAAGGAGAGCAGCAGCATGGACAAGCAACGCGGATTTACCCTGATTGAACTGATGATCGTGGTGGGTATTGTCGCCATCCTTAGCGCCATTGGTTTACCGGCTTATCAAAACTATCTGCAGAAAGCCGCACTCACCGATATGTTACAAACCATGGTGCCCTACAAAACGGCGGTTGAGCTGTGTGCTATTGAGCGTGGCGCAACCGGCAACTGTAATGCGGGCAGCAATGGCGTCCCGGCAGGCCATGGTTCGCGCTATGTGCGCAGTGTGGCGGTTGCCGCGGGTATCATTACCCTGGTGGGTCAGGAGAGTCTCGACACTCTGAGCGTGGTATTAACACCTACCCTGAACAACGCCGATGGCCGTATGAACTGGCAGCGCAGCTGCACCAGCACGCAAAGCGGACTGGTGGAAGCCTGTAATGATATTTTCCGCTTCGATGATGCAGGTACACGCTAATGGACGCGGCTAATCTGCGCTCAGTACAGACTATCTGCCAGCGCTATCAGGCGATTATTCTCGATTGCAACGCCAGCCGCCTGCATGTGGCGGTAAGCGAAACGCCCACACAACAGATGATTGAAGCGCTGCGCTTTGCCAGCCAGTGCCATGTGGAAATCGAATGCTGGCCGCGCGCGCGTATCGAGCAATACAGCCTGCAGCCCTCCCCCGCAGGCATGGCGCGCGAAAGTTCGCCTGATGATGCTGCAGGAGCCTCTGCGGTCGAACGGGTGCAGCAGACACTGTTGCTGGCGCTGCAGCGGCGTGCATCGGATATCCATTTCGAACCGCACGCCACTGGGTTGCGCATCCGCCTGCGTATTGACGGGGTATTGCATCCCGTCACAGGTGGCGATGACCCGGCCCATGCTCCGGTGATCGCGCGGCTAAAAATACTCGGCCGCGAATTCAGATAATAAGTGCAACGCTTGGTCATGTGGATGGAGGGACGGTTAGCTACCGATAAGCTATCCTGC
>NZ_CBFFRK010000094.1:0-16559 GCF_965644245.1 Erwinia sp. V71 | reverse complement strand
AGGATAGCTTATCGGTAGCTAACCGTCCCTCCATCCACATGACCAAGCGTTGCACTTATTATCTGAATTCGCGTTTCACCAACTCGGAAGAAAAACAACCGTTCAAATCAGAGGTCATGTATGGCTCACATTTAACGGTTTCGTCAATGGACAAATCTGGAGTGATAAATGCTTTATGTAGTAGATGCGAAATACATCCTGTATACACAGTGCATCTTATCAAAACACCTTAACACCCCAAGATATAAGATATCTTCATACCCCTTGTTAAATTTGTGGAAAAAATAATCTATTCATTTCGCTGGGGTCACCAATCATAAATTCTATTGAAACCAGCATAAAAAAGATTTTGAACTCCCCGTAGCGCTATCAATATTACCGTAAGTGTCTGAAATATAGAAAAAGCCACATTTAGACATACAAACATACAAAATCCCATCAAAACTCACCCATAAGAAAAAAATATTATAACACCATAGGCCGCAATGTTAGTAATGTTTAAAACATGGCAGACATTAATTTCTCTTCACTTTTTATGCGTTCCGTTCGTTTATCCAATAAGATTACTTAATGATATCTTCTCTAAGGAAGGTGCGATTTAATCATTCAAAGTTCTGTTCATGACTACAATGATTGCCGTTCATCTATCGTTTTCAGTGTTTTGGGCGGTTCTTTGTTCATTTACCATACGATGACAGGACGAAAAAATGGTTCCCATCGAATTAATCGCACCTTCCCTAAATCATTTTCTTCAGTAAACACTACAGAGGTCCATGATGATAACAGAACAAGAAATCAGAAATTTTAGTAAAAAAGAAAAGGGAAAAACAATTTCTAAGACTGTGATTTACTTCTGTTTTTTAATCTCTTCGATTATTTTAAGTATAATTGCTTCAAATATATATATTTACATTTTCTCGGTTATTCTTCTTGGTATCACCATCGCGCATGGTGTTGAATTGCAGCACGAGTGTCTCCATCACAACCTTTACAGATCTAACAAGTATAATCGCTTCTTTGGAGTCATCTATGGTGTTCCGATGCTGGTCAGTTACACTCATTACCAAGCCCAGCACTTACACCATCATACTTTTCTCGGCACTGATAAAGATGAAGAGATTATTGATTATAAGCCAGAACAACTTAAAACAATCAGTGGTCTTTTTACTCGCATCACAAATGCTTCTCGCTTTTTCCAATTTATGGTAACCATGATAAATACGACGCAAGGAGTTTACCCTACAGTTATCAGAGGAAAGCGACAACAGAGAAAATTCAGGCATGAATATTACATTATTTTCCTATATATTTTTTCACTGGCCATTCTTCATACGGTGTTTGGAGTGAATGTATTGCTGACGTGGTTTTTTGCTTGGTTTTTTATTAGCGAGCCATTGCATTTCTTCATTGAAGTGCCTGAACACATAGGAAAAGACAAGTTAGATCGAAAGGTATCAAAAAATACCAGAAGTTATAAAACCAATCCAATATGGTCTTACATCAGTAATCACAATAACTATCACATTGAACATCACTCGCATCCTAGTGTTTGCGCTCATAATTTGAGGTATGTAAATGAGAGAAACAAAGGTGAGTATCCTACGGAAAGTTCTTACATTGAGGCTATGAAAGATGTCTTATCTGGAATCCGAAACGAAAAAAATGAAGAAGACAACTCAAATGTCGAAATGGCAAGACGGGATTAAGGGATTTATTGCTGGAGTACTTGCAGTAATAATTTATGCATCCATGTTTCTCGTCTCAAGATATGGTGTAAAAAATAGCATAGGAGTATACGAACTTGCATTCATCCGTTACAGCATAGCAGGTATACTTTTGCTACCAATTTTCATCTGGAGAAAGAAAACTTCTCAAAATATTCTAACCTTGAAACAAGGAGTAGCGCTTGCCATAGTGGCTGGCATTCCTTATATGCTGCTTATATATTATGGATTGAAATACGCGCCAGCTGCTCACGCTGCTGCTATTAATACTGGAACAGTTCCCTGCATAGTCGCATTGATGA
This sequence comes from Erwinia sp. V71, assembly GCF_965644245.1. Lineage (NCBI taxonomy): Bacteria > Pseudomonadati > Pseudomonadota > Gammaproteobacteria > Enterobacterales > Erwiniaceae > Erwinia > Erwinia sp. V71. Next base: position 14,533 of record NZ_CBFFRK010000094.1, on the reverse strand, counting down.
CCTTGGCGAAAGAATCAACACTTAAAGAGAAACTTTTTAAGCTTAGTAGTTATTCTGCAGTTGTTATCGGCTTGTTTATTTTCACTGGCGTTTCTATTTTGCAATTGAATCATTTAGTTATAATAGGCGACGTTTTATTCTTTTTATCAGGTATATCTTGGGCGTGGTTTACATTGTTATCACGTAAGTGGCAGGCAGACTCTTATGAACTTACTTCTACAATATCTGTTATTTCGCTAATCTATGTTCCTTTTTATATATTTATGCAAGGCATTGATAAACTAAATGCAATCCCTATAAATGATATTATTGTACAGGGTATTTTGCAGGGTGTAGGTAGTTCAATAATAGCTATGCTGCTTTTTACTTATAGCATTCGAAAAATAGGAGCAAACCATGCAACACTGCTGTCACCATTTATTCCCTTATTAACCGCGATAATGGCAATTCCGTTGCTTCACGAGAGACTGAACACAATGCAGTGGTTCGGAGTATTACTGATTATCAGCGGTGTTATTTTTGCAGCCAGAATTCAGGCAGGAAGAGGATGAAATAATGGAAATTATTGAATGGGAAATAATCGAAGCCACTGGCGACCTTACTGACGTACTAAGTGTTCGACATAAAGTATACGTGGAAGAGGCGGGAAGATTAAACCATGTAGATGATACCATCACATCATTTGACAGATTTGATAATTATTGTGTATATATAGTTGCAAAATTAAATAACGAGCCCGTAGCTACTGTAAAAGTTATAGCAGACTCATCTTTAGGACTGCCATGCGACGAATTTGCCGAACTCAGCAGATATCGTGTATCCCAAAACTGTTTGTGCGAATTTGGCCATCTGATTTCATTACCTTCTGTGCGCAATGAAAAACTTGGACCTGCAATGATGCGTGCGGCGCTTATTTATGCCGTAAACAGAGGTGCCACTCATATTTTAGGCGACTTTTTTGCGGATGGAAACCATAGCGATCTCCATTATTACTATAAAAACCTAGGGTTCATTCCTGCAAGTGCACCATATAAAGACCCTCGTTTTACGGGCGCACCTCTAAGTATTATTGGCTTTCTGGATATTAGCCATTCATACAATCTATATCTACATGGAAGTAACGTTCAAAAGCGTCTTCTTCGCTACTTTTATAACGATTACGCAGTTTATCGCGAAGCAAAAAAACCGAAGGATTTTTTTAGTTATCAAAACGGTGGGCGTTTGAATAGTCGTCAGTTATTGGCCGAGTTAAAGTCAAAGGTAAATCATCCTTCTTACTCCCGCCTGTCTTATCTTATGGGATGCGGAATCCAGACACGAGGTGAGAATGAATTTATCACGGATGAGAATGGAAATAACTTTTTTGCTCTTTTCGACCAATATGGTAATCAATCGTTTGGCTATAATTATACGGAATTTGTAAATACACTCAGAACCGCATTGAATAATAAAAATATTAATAGTACAAAAATAATGTTTGAAGAAGCCTCTATAAGGCTTGCAGATGAATTAATCAAGGCGACCGATAATAACTTCGATTGTTGTTACTTTGCTAATGGTGGCGGAGAAACTATTGATAATGCTTTTAAAATTGCAATGGCTGTAACCCGTAGGAAAAAAATCATCGCTTTTGAAGGCTGTTTTCACGGGAAGACCATAGCCACGCTGAGCGCTGCAGGCAGGGATGAGCATCACCAAGTTTATCCGGGATTGATGAAAGAAACCTTTGTCATACTTCCCTTTGGAGATGAAACTGCACTGGATAATGCTTTAAATGCGGACATCGCAGCAGTCATCATTGAGCCTGTTCAGGCTGAAGGTGGTGTAAATGTTCCGCCCGCAGGCTTTTTAGCTTACTTAACTGAACTCGCTCATCAAAAGGGGGCGCTCGTTATATTTGATGAAATGCAGACGGCTTTTGGACGTTTGGGGCATATGTTTGCTTTCCAAAAATATCAAGTGATTCCTGACATAATGTGCATAGGCAAGGCATTCGGTGGTGGAATATTACCGATTTCTGCAGTTTTGACTCGACATGAGTTCTGGGGTGTTTTAAGTGATCACCCTTCCTCATTTGGTTCTAGTCTGGGAGGCAATCCCGTCAGCTGTGAACTTGCACGTCAGGTGCTTAGGACGGCATCAGCGCCAGCGTTTATTTCCCACATTAACATGCTGTCAGGAATTTTATTGCCGGAACTTGGTCGTCTGCAGGATAAATACCCACAATTGATTAGTAGAATAACCGGCGATGGTCTAATGTTCGGTATTCATTTTACATCCCCACTGATAGTGGGATTAGCTTTAAGGTTGCTATACGAAAATAATGTAACTTCGTCTTATTGCCTATATAACCTCAATGTTCTGAGAGTTCAGCCTCCATTAAACAGTCATTCGCATAATCTTGCAGAAGCGTGCAAGACTCTTGATTATGTATTGAACAAAATTAACTCTGTAGATCTTGATAACTGGAGTCAAAACCAAGCCTCTTTTGAAATTATCGTGCCTGTTCCGATCAAAAATCTCTTGAATAAGGTACATAATAATCCAACACTATTTGAACTGTTCAGCGACGGGCGTACCAACTATCCATGTAATGAGAGGGTGAAATTTTACGGTCGAATAGGAGATGACCTTGGCTGCTGGGATAACACTTTAGAACTTCATAAAGACGGTTATGTCTCAAAGGCTTCAGAAGGATTTATCTGGAAAAGCTGTGAAAGGGTACTCAAGCTCATTGAATTGACTCCGGATACAACGCGGGTACATATCACAGCAATTTGGGACAACGATATTAAGCCATATGATGTTCTTACCAATGTAAAATTACATCTTTATCTGAATGAACATGGTTTTCCTCGAGTGAGAAATGAATTAATGCGTGGAGGTATTGATGAAACAGTTTTACGAGACGTTGTTTGAGCCGGATGTTCAGTGGCAGGGGTCTATTAGCTTCTATGAGGATGGATATTTAACAACACTTGCCGGTAGTCAGTTTCAGTCTGAGGTGCGTTCACTTTCTAATTGGCTTGAATCATTATCTTTGGATGAAGGGGGCCTTCTTGGTATATATGCACCAAATACTGTGAGTTGGTTACTATGGGATTTAGCTACGCTGCGCTGTGGGCTCCGGTTGAAAGCGTTTAACAAAAAGCCAGAGTTAAGAAATATAAATGATTTTCTCACCGAACACACATTAGCCATACTTATTACTAATGATGTTTCGTTGATTGAAGCAGGTGCTCTGGACATTACCACAGCTCGTCACCCAGATGAAATTAATGATAGCTTAGTAATAAATCGTCAACATCAACACTCATTCAATAAGGACTGCCTGTCTTTAGTGTATTCCTCAGGAACAACCGGCTATGACAAGGGCCTTATAATTAGCAAGAAAGGAGCAGACTTTGTAATTAATCGTTTTATAAAGGATTATAAACTCTCTGAGCAGGATCGCCATCTAATTTTTTTACCCTTAGCTAATTTCCAGCAAAGATTGTCAGTTTATGGATGTCTGCTCAGCAAGGCTAGCCTTTGTCTTTGTGATTACAAGGGTGTTTTCCCAGCCATGCTGGCCTTTAAACCCACCTTCCTGATCGCCCCGCCTGTGTTTTATCGTACGGTGATGCAGGTTTATAAAATGCGTCAGAAAGAAGATATGACTTTGAACGAGATAATGGGCGGAAATATCCGATTCTGTATTACCGGCATGGCACCCATAGATAAAGCCACTCTTGATAATTTTGACCAAAACGGCATTCATCTGTTGGAAGCATATGGAACTACTGAGACAGGGATGATAACTTGGAATACGCTGGATAGTTATAAATATGGTAGCACAGGTAAGCCTCTTGATAGAAAACACTTAATTATCAACTCAGAAGGAGGATTATCTGTTAATAGATCATGGCCTCTTTCACAGGGATATTTTCTCCAACCTGATGCTAACGAATCTGAAATATTCATGCCTAATGGAAACATCGTTACAGGTGACATTGTTGTTGAAGATGAGGAAGGATTTTTTTATATAGTTGGACGTTCTAAAGAAATTATTTTATTGGATAATGGTAAAAAAATCCATCCACGTGAAATTGAATTGGCATTTGAAAAAAAAGGGATTGACTGTGAACTTATTGTATTTTTTTATGCGTCTAAGCGGGCCCCGGCGATGCTTGTATCCCGTAATAATTTGACTGAGGAGGAAGCTATCCTATCTCAGGAAATGATTGAAGAGGCTAACCTGTCTTTAAGTCAGGATTATAAAGTACGACATATTTTTTATTCGAATGAATCTATAATTAACAACCCAGCTTTTATGACGGCCAACATGAAAATAAGCAGAAAGAAGGTTGAGGATTATATTATAAATCAATCCTTATAGAAGATAATATGATGGAATTATTGAGGTTCAAATATGCAATACACAGTCATAGACACGCATATAAACATTGCTTCAGATCGGTTGATACCTGACAATTTTCTTCATGATCAGGCTATTAACATACAAAACAAAATGCAAGCACTTGGAGAAAAGATAAAAACTGAAAAGCTTTTTAATAAACTTAAAAATTATTATAATGATCATGATGGTGACCAATTAGTTAGCGAGATGGATAATAGCGGTATTGATCAGGGTGTGCTGGTCGCCCCTGACTTTTCCTATCTATATCCATCACTATTATCCCCTGAAGAATCAATAGAACTGCATGAAAATATTTGTAAGCGTCATCCAGGACGCTTCCATGTCTTTGCGGGTGTTGATCCACGATATGGAAGTGATGGCGTAACACTTTTCCATAATAAAGTGAAATCGGGGAGCATAAATGGGTTAAAAGTGTATCCTCTATGTGGTTTTTCTCCCTCTGATAAGAGCTTGTTCCCATACTATGAAATTTGTGAAGCTTATGGTCTTCCCGTCCTTAGTCATACGGGGCCAGGATGGCAAGCCCTAGACTACCGCTTTGGTAATCCGGTATTAATCGATGAAGCTGCAAGACGTTTTCGTGGGGTCAATTTTATATTAGGGCATGGTGCCATTTATAATTTTCATGAAGGCTCATATCTTGCAGTTTATCGTGAGAATGTATATTTAGATTGTAGTGGATTTGCCAATCTCGGAAGTGATTTGTTGTGGATATCTCATCTCAGGAACGTTTTTAAATGCGGTTTTAATCACAAGATATTATTTGGAACAAGCTGGCCTGCATATAAGATGACTCTCTCAAATAGAAAAATCATGAGCATCCTCTTATCGAATGATGGTCCGTTAGCAGAACTTAAAGAAAAAGACGTTAGCATGATAATGGGTAAGAATTTGATGCGTATTCTATCAATCAAAGATAAGGAATTACATAATGGATGATAAAATGCATACTATACATCAGTATATAACATCCCGTGATGATTTCGAGGGTGAAGTTGGTTTAGACGATGACTTGTTCTCAAGCGGAATACTAGATTCGATGGGATTGCTTGGTCTTCTCTCATATTTGGAAGATGTCTACAATACCACCATCGATCTCAGTGAAATTGAAATAGATAAAATTTCTACAATCCGAAAACTCTCTCAGCTATTAGCATAGAATTCATCGAGGTTATTAAGATGAAAATAATTGATGGACATTGTCATTTAGCTTCAACTCGATACATTCCGGCTGGTTTTTTTGAGGATGTTGCCGCAAATATTACCCGAAAAATGACTGCTTATGGTGAAAGGATTTCCCTTGAAAAGATCTTACAAATGCTAATCATGCAGCACAACGATCATAATGGAGACAAGTTAATCGCAGAAATGGATTCAGCGTCCATCAATAGCACCGTATTGCTAATCCCTGATTTCTCATCAGCAATGTTGATGCCTTTACCACAGACAGAAATTAACAAAGCTCATTATCACGTTACAAAAAAACATCCCGGTCGTTTTTATGTATTCCCGGGAGTTAACCCTATGCGGGGAAAAGCCGCACTTGATGAATTTATTGAAGCAATTGAAAATTACGGGTTTCATGGACTCAAACTTTATCCCCCTTGTGGCTATTCACCCTCAGATAAATGCCTATATCCATTCTATGAATACTGTAGGGATAAATCTTTGCCGGTACTACTTCATACGGGTCCGACCGTACAGTCTCTTAATCTTACTCTAATGCCTCCTTCATTGATCTGCTCGGCAGCCAGAGATTTTCCTGAAGTAAATTTCATTTTGGCTCATGGGGCGGTGGCCTATGTTGAAGAAGCTATTGAGTTGGCACGAAACTGGCGAAATATTTATATTGATACCGGTGGTATTAGCGGAGCAATTATCCCGGGCAAGTGGCAAGAACAGCTCTTATCTGTTCTGCTTTCGGGAATAGAAGATAAAATAATTTTTGGTTCAGACTGGCCTGTCACACGAATGTCTGGAGGCCTTAAGCACCTTGTTGAGGGGATTACCTCTGATAACGCGATTATTGAACAGATTTCTCCCGCTGCCCTTAATGCTTTCTTTAGTGGGAATATCATCCGCCTGATAGAGAGAGGTTGACAGATGCATAACTTTTTTCCGTTAACCACCACACAGAATAATTTCATCACTGCTGAGCAGATCACTGGGAGTACTGCATTAAGTCAGATGCTCATAGCTATCACATCAGACATACCGTTCGACATTGTGAAACTTAGAGTGTCAATAAATGCTGTTATCAATCAGAGAGCCAAAGAATTACGTATGCAAGTCAGTCACGAACGGAAAAAAACTTATCATACACGGGATTTTGATCTATACCATGGTTGCCTCTTCGTAGAGGATGATAACCTCCATCAGGCAATATCTCGCTGGTCAACTCAAAGGCCTATCGCGTTTACAGACGACGAATTAGTCCGCTTTAACCTACTTGAAATTTCAACCGGGGGATACCTCTTTCTGATTGAGTCGAGTCATATTCTCTGGGATGGGATATCAGCCGGTATTTTCCTCAATCATTTACTGGAAATCTATGCTGCCACTAGTAATGTATCAATACTCTACCATGATGACTACAACATGTTTGTCGAAGAACTGCATGGTTATTATGACAGTAGTGCCTACCAACGAAGCCTTAATTATTGGAAAACTCTGCTTTTTGAAGTTCCAACTGTTGCACGTTTACCTTTGAATAAAAAACACAGCAGTAGAAAATTAAAAAAAATAGAATCCCGTTATTTACCTCTTAGCGAGTTGCAAAATACAGCCTTGCTTACGAACAAACATCCTTTAGCCCGTTTTTTGTCAGCTTTCTGCATGTTTTATCACCATTCGACACTGCAGGAAAAATTAATAGTTGGTATTCCTTATGCGGGCAGAAGACATGAACGCCTTAAAGGTCAAATCGGGCTATATGAAAATACGTTACCACTATTGCTGACAGGTGCAATGGCAATGAGTGGAGGAGAGATGCTTATTCGGAAGCAACTGTTGAGCAATAGTCTTCATCAGTTATTTTCTCTCAATGACCTTATTAAAAATCTCAATATAAAAACTGCTAAAAATACGCATCCGATTTTTCAAATTTTGGTGAATTATGTTGATCTGACTATTAATGATAACAACTACACACGATTATTTATTTCTAACAGGACCTCTTTATTTACTCTGTCTTTACATCTTCTTAAAATTTCAGATAAGAAATTTTCCTTACAAATTGAATACGATAGCTCGGTCTACACTGACAATGAAATTGATATTATATCTTCCGGGCTACTTAATGCAATCGCAGGAGAACTGTCTGAACCAGATGTGCCAGTAAATCCCTTATCTAGCGTAAGTCATCTCAGTACACCACCTCTCCAGTTAACAAGAGATGAGTCGGTACTGGACTGGTTGGAACAGATAACTGCCCGTTTTCCCGATAAAATTTGCGTGCGAAGCCCCACCGGTACTTCACTCACTTTCGCGCAGCTTCAAACTCGTAGTAAAGAACTGGCAGAATATTTTCAATCAAAGTTCTTATTCGCTCACAATGAGAAAAGAATTGTCGCCTGTGATTTAACAAGAACTGTTGACAGTATCGCTGTGCTAGTCGCTTTGCTGCGCAGCCATATGGCATTTATGCCTATGGATCATAAGTTTCCAGCAGCTCGCAAGAAAAAAATTATCGAGGCCAGCCAATGCCGTTTTTTAGTAGCCGATAGAACTCTAGAATGGATTGATGAGGACGCACATAAGGGCATAATCAATGTTAATGTCTCATTACCGCTGCCAGTCCTAACTGGCAGCCCTACAAATTTTCTATCAGCCAAAACACAAATGCTAGCTTATTGCCTTTATACATCAGGCTCTACCGGAACGCCAAAAGGCGTGATGCTAAGCCATGGAAATCTTACAGCCTTCATCGCTTGGTCACTTACTGCTGGGGATAAGATATTCCGTAGAGTGCCTTTCATTACCTCCTTCTCATTTGATCTGAGTATCTATGAAATTTTTGCGACATTGTGCAGTGGCGGATGCTTAACCGTGCTAGATAACGCCTTACAGCTACGGCAACACGATAATTTTACCTTGTTAAATACGGTACCATCAGTACTTGAATATTTGCTCGAACACCGTGCCTTTCCGCAAACTCTATTGCGAGTAAATGTTGCGGGAGAGGCATTGTCGCCAAATTTAGTTAAAAGGTACTTCGCTTTCGCCAAAAATATGCCAGATTTTTACAATCTTTATGGTCCAACAGAATTCACCACATATGCTACTGAATATCATATTACCAGTTTTGAAGATACAACACCGATCGGCGTGCCTCTGCCGGGTAACCAGGTCGCTATTATTGGTGATGAAATGGCCCTATTGCCTCGAGGGCAAATAGGACAAATTGTGCTGTCCGGATTAAATCTTGCAAGTGGTTATATGCACGCGCCCGAGCTTACCTTACAGCGTTTTGTTTTTCTCAATGAGCTTAACGCTACTGTTTATCTTACAGGTGATAATGGTTATATCGATGATGAGGGACGATTGCACTACGTCGGACGCCAAGACAATCAGGTTAAGATCCATGGCCACCGAGTCGAACTGAGTGAGGTCGAATTAGCTGCAGAAAGCTTGGGAGGTGTTGGTAGAGCAATTGCATGTATTGCAAATGTGCATGGCCATAAAGAAATTATTTTATGTGTAGTTGCTGAATCAGGGTTCAGCATAGATCAGGGGCTGATAGCGAGTTTAAGAGAGATTCTTCCTGTTTATATGGTTCCAAGCTTTATATATGTTATTGATTCTTTCCCTCTTAATCATAATGGAAAAATTGATCGCAAAGAGCTTCTTATTCGATCTCAAGAATGGGTTGGCACTTTATTTAATTGCAAAAACCCTCCAGAATACAATAAAATTCCGAGCAAGGAAGTAGTAGAAGAGAAATTAATGACTCTCTGCTGTGCAATTCTCTCCCAGCCTACACTTGATATAAAGTGTGATTTAATAGCTTCCGGTGCGAGTTCGTTAGATATCCTCAAATTACTTGAGGGAATAAAGGCGACCTTTTCAATTCGCTTAGATTACGAAGATATTTTCGCTGCGCCTGCAATAAATGAGTTAGCCATTAGCATCTTTCACCGTCTTACACATACGCCTCCAGCAGTTCAGTTTAAAGAAGGCCAAGAAATTATTTTCCTGCCCGGCGCTGGGACGTTGGGAGCGGTTTATCAACCTTGGTTTAAGAAACTCGCCCCAGAATTTAACGTAAAATTGATAAATTATAATAGTTATTTACAGGTTGTATCATCATTTGATGAGCTTGCTGATAAAACTTGGGAACATTTAATTGAGCTACCACAATACGGACAGAAGATGCATTTTATTGGTCATTCATTCGGGGGTTGTCTTGCTTATGAAATGGCCAGACGCTCAATTCGTCAAGGGCAGCAATGCATTGTCACTATTATCGACAGCTTTCTTGATTTTATGCCGTTTAACTACTTACCTGACACTCATCTCAAAGATGAAGATATCCGATTCGTTTCTCTGAATCATCTGCTCAATAGAGCAATTTCTTTGCATCGGCAGTTTAGAATCTATCCAGACGAGGAATTGTCACGAAATATTAATTTAATTTACGCGCGCGATGGTGTAGGTCGGTATTTAGAAAAAGATGAAATCATGAACCATCTCAGGCGCTTGGGGGCTGCAAATAACATCACTCTAGTTGATGGAGACCACTTCTCTCTCTTTCACAATAATGAAGGAGAGTGTGTTGATATTGTGAAACGCTTTCACCGAAATCAGTAATTCTATGATGATATAATTTTCGTTTTTAAAATGGTGTGGCGGCATTGTAGAAGTGCAGTCTGGCTGAGGATTGATAAAAAGGCTTTAGGCAGTTAATGACTTGTTGCATGCGCGCTTCTCCCATTAAAGATAACACGCTTCTTAAGAGAGGCGATGCCCTTAAATTAAAAAAACCAGCCACAGCTTTCGCTGTGGCCGGTCAGTGAATCGGATAAACCGGTTCAGGTTGGTGTTATGCACGGATACTGCCGTAATGTGCTAAGCCGGACGCAGGTACCGCTGCCTTATCAGGCGTCACCAGATACATACGGGCCCCATCACTGGCTGCCGACTGGCGCAGTTCCTCTGCCGGGTAAGGACCGCTGTCAACGTGATCGCCCCGGTCAAAACAGTTGTAGCCTGACGTGCCGGCTTCCGGTGAAATCCAGTAGTGCCTGATTTCACAGTCAAACAGCTGCGACATCTCGCCCATCACCTCGCCTGAAGGCGGATACCAGGGAGATGTGAAGCTCAGCGTCAGTGAGCTGACTTCATCCCGATTCCAGATGGCCTGATGGCCAGCCGGAAACGCCATGCCAAACAGCTGCAGATAAAGTTCTGATGTCGTGCATAGCCCGGTGAACAAACCACTTTCGCCGTTGAGCTCAGTGGCCAGACGTGACGGCATCACCATCAGCATGTCGCAGAGGCAGGTTGCCTCCGGCATGATGCTGAGCCATTCCCAGCGCTCCTGCGGGTCGAAGTGACCGCCTGCGCCGGCAACGCCAAACCAGTCGGCATAGTGCACGGCAATCAACTGCGCCATTATCTGCCGCGCTGAAAGGGGAACAGCTTCCCACTTCAGCGCATCGATGCCGGACTGCAGCCAAATTTTTTCCATGCGGGAAACCGTTTTAGTGTCGATCCATGCATCCTGCTCCAGCAGCTCAATGAAGTGCTGGAAAGCCTGGTTGGGTGAGGTCTGCGCACCCGCGCCATATGCGGTAAGCATTGGGTAAGGTGTGTATTCCACCGCCCTGACGGGCTTCAATATGCCGGCACAGCCGGCTAGAAACAGCTTTGTAGCCTGCCGTATGGCCTGCCGGTAAAGCGGTTTTTCCGTGCCGGCAATCCAGGGCTGCATCACATCGAGGCAGACCGATTTGGCGGTGATTTCCAGACGGTTATGGCACCATGAAAACATTGTGAAACTCCTCTTGTCGGTTAAAACGAAAAGAGGGCATCCCCCTGAGGAAGATGCCCCCAGGGGGATGATGGCGGCCGCAGCCGCCAGTTTAGTTATGCCGCCTGTTCGGTATTCCGGTTCAGGGGCTCAAGTAAGTATTCCGAGGCTTCACGGGCGAAACGACAGGCCCGGAAAATTGCTCGTTTGTCTTCACGTAGTGCTCTCAGCCAGCCGGCGAGGTAGCTTTCGTGCTGCACGTCGCCGGTGATACCCAGCTGCGCACAGAGAAAGGCACTGCCGGTTTCCGCTATCAGCTCTTCGAAGGCGTATACCGGGTCACCAAACTGCCGCGATGAAGAGGTGATCTCTTCCCGGTTGAGTCGGCTCCCGTGACCAGTGGCATGCACCAGCTCGTGCAGCAGCGTGGACCAGTAATCCGCCTCCGTAAGGAACTGCGGCGCCGTAGGCATCACGATGCGATCTGCGCCCGGGCGATAATACGCCCGGTCCTGCCGGCGATGATCACACCCGACGCCGGTTGCGCTGAGTATCTGTTGCACCTGCTTAAGCTGAACTGCGCTTAGATCAGAGTGCTGCCCGGTCGGTGCAGTATGAGTAACCTTTCCGGTAACAGATTCAGGTAATCCTTCACACTGATGAACACTGAACAGCTGCAGTTGTTTGATCATGGCCAGTTGCTCCATGACAGGTTCACCATCCCTAAACAGCAGGTTATCGCTGCTGTCCCGGGCCTGTTTCTCAAACGGTTTGTAAATGATGGCCAGCGCGCTGGTTTCGCCCTTTCTGACGTATCCGCCGGCGTCTTTCGCCTGCCGGAAGGTAATCCAGCGGTCGGAGGCGTAACCGTGCTCTTCAGCAGCCATCCACAACAGCGGAACATTGATACCACTGTAGGCACGGCCGGTGACGGCATTCACCGGCAAACTGCTGCCGTGCACGCCTTCAGCCGAACGCCATGGCCGCCGCCAGGGGGGGACGCCGTTCTCCAGCGCAACAATGATTTTGTCTGTGACCTGCTGGTACAGGTCGGGAGTGTTAAGTTCTGCCGCTTTACGCCGGCCAGAAGTCGTTTTCATCAGATGCTGCCTTTTAGTAAGGGGCGCATCCTGTCCAGTGGCGGACAATGCGCCACCAGTGAGTGGAAAAATCAGTTATCAGGAGTAGCGTAAGGAGCCGTCTGACATAACGGTACGGATGCGATCAGTTACGCTTGCGACTGCACGATTAAACATCTCCCGATCTGCGGGTTTGGCCCGTTTTGAGTCCAGGCGTATTACCTGATCCAGAACACGCAGTGCCTGTGAACGCCAGCTCAGACGTTCAGCATTACCCACGCAGGCATGAAAGTGGCGCAACGACTGTTCATAAAGCCACTGCACACTATCCCGGTATTGCCCCACCGGCACATAAATCTTCAACGGTGGTTGCGTTTCTTTATGAAGAGTCAGCGCATTATTCAGGTCACTGATAACGGGGGTTATCAGCAGGTCACAATGTTTACTCAGCACCGCATCGAACATGCTCTGTGCCAAGAAAGTTTTGAAAGAGAATTCTTTATCTGGGATCAGCCCGTCGGCGACATCTGACCAACCAGAATCTTTTGACGGATTACAGCCTTCAGCCCAGGCTTTCATCCACTCCCCGGGGCGTCGGTCATCGGGTATGCGGATATAAATCCCCTGGTTCTTTTCGAGTATCAGCGGGCGCTGCATACCCAGATTTTTAGTGAGCAGCGGACGAAGTTCAGTTGATGTAAAGCGGATCATGTTCTCTCCAGTTAAGATGAGGAGTAAACCTCCCCGGGAGGGAAGGTCCCTCCGGGAAGTGTCAATCAATGAAGAACGATTCAGTCGAAGCGGTAACGCAGTCCGGCCATCTGCTGCGCCATTTGCCGTCCAGCATGTAAGGCTTTACGGGCAGAGGAAAAATGACCGGCGCTGGCCAGCTGCTGATAGTGCCAGTCGCGTGAACTGTAACCCGTTCTGCGCGAAATGATGGCGGTATATCCGTCATCAGACTCGATGACCTCAACGCGGAAACTGCTGTAACCGCTGCGGTTCGTAAACCATTCTGCCTGTCGCTGCTTCATTGCCTCTGTAAGGCTGCTGAGCATGCGGGTGGTACGGGTGATGAGTATCAGCATTATACTGCTCATGGTTTTCTCCTTGATGAATACGGAGAAAACCGTCACCGCGGATGCGGGAAGGTTTTCCCCGCATGGGTTATCGCGTTTGTCTCAATGACGCCAGCTTTTAGTGTATGACTCATTCGCAATCCGGTTGAGGCTGAACCCAATGGTCCGGCTCAGTCCATCCAGCGATCTTCGCTTATGAGATTCTCTTCATCCTGGACCGCGCGCCCGAAAAAAAACGTCCAGGCAGCGTCGTCAATTTCTCTGGCCATATTGCAAAGGCCTTTGAAGAAAGACTTCCAGGATCCAGGAATAAGATTGCGTACAGACAATGCTGCGAGGTCTTGTGCAACAGCAGCCATGTCCCAGACATAGTACGCAAAGCCATCTATGTCGGTTTGAGTGTTAAGGCCAAGGCGACGTAGAGCTGCAATGCTCAGCAAATCACCTTCAGCATTAACAAGCGCCACTTTGTGCGCAGTCAGCTCACGGGCACGAATGTGAAAGGATGGTTCAGGTAAATACTCGTTCATGAAGGATTCCTTAAAATTGAGGAACCCTGTCCCTTACGGGGACAAAAGTCCCGTCAGGGTGACAAATGATTAAATTGTTCAGACCGTCGTGTTAATTCAGAGAGGGTAGCTCTGATAAAACATTTCGAGCAGTCGGTCTGTGGCTTCGTCCAGCGCTTTTTCCTCGCAAGCCCGGGTTATGCCCTGCTGAAAAGCTTCGTTCCAGTGTCGGCTATGGACCTCTGCGCCCAAAAGGATGAGACAGTCCACCGCGTTTTCAACAAAGTCATATCTGACGTAACTGGATTGCATGGCAAAACCTGTGGAATCTGCAACCCACCTGATAAATGTCAGGTAATCGGGAAGACCGTCATCTGACATAGCAGCGTCGGTGTCGACACTTAGGGAAGGTGCGATTAATTCGATGGGAACCATTTTTTCGTCCTGTCATCGTATGGTAAATGAACAAAGAACCG
>NZ_CBFFRK010000093.1:0-16780 GCF_965644245.1 Erwinia sp. V71 | reverse complement strand
TATCGGTAGTTAACCCTTCCTCCTACACTCTCCACAATCATGTCCGAGCGTTGCACTTATTATCTGAATTCGCGAACCAGTTAAACTAAGGTACAGGTTACACGCGTTAATCTGTTCGTTATGGTTGTCAGCTTATAAACTGCCAACGGGCGGTAACCGCCCATGGCGAATAAGTACAGCAACAAGAGACAACTAAAACATAACGTAATGGGAATTTCCCCTGGTATTAGCATGGTGTCAATTATTATCTAACCGAGGTCAGTTTTTTTAATTTTATCTTAATCAATAACTGGGAAGCTTATTTGTTTATTCACCGCTCCCTCTGGTTAAGAACAATAAGTTATCTTAAAGTGAAAAACCAGTTGGACTAAAGTATAGTTTTGCATCCTGGCTTATATAATTGCTCAGAAATTTATTGGCAGTAAAAGTGCCATACGCTCTCATTATCGTCGAACTGGCGAATAAAGTTCAAATAATTCATATGCATATAATTATTTTGCTTGCTGGTGTCATGCTCGCGATCATGAGCCAGACAACAGGAAAGGTTATCTGCCACTAATGAAACCGCAGGCTTAAATGTGAGGGGGAACCTGACGTTTTGCATCAGAAAGGCTGCACAAAAGTACAGTGCAGATTTAAACCGGCCATGAGCAGCCTCCTGGGTTTATGTCTGGCAGCCGTGTTGCCTGCGGCTGACGGACTTTATTGTGGCTGGTGTCAGCAGTCATTGTTTATCAGCCAGCGCGCAGGGTTATTTACATTCTCCCGATGCAGTCTGCGACGAATACCCGGCCGCGCGATCTGGCCGTCCCGCTTTTCATCATCTCTTTATACAAATATCTTATGCTTCCCTCGCAGGTCCGGGGCTAAAAACCAAAGGTCTGCTGTATCTTCTCGCTTTGCTGCTTCATCTCGGTGCTGATGAATTGCAGGAACAGCGTTAATGCGGCACTGCGTTGCCGCCCCGGTGGCGTCTGAATTTGCAGGGTGCGCTGTGTCAGTTGATCGACGCCAAGCGCTTTCAGCGTCAGCCCATGCTCAACCGCCTGATACATCACGGTAAACGGGCTGCACAGGGTAATGGCCTGCGGAGTATGCAGAATGAAATTGTAGTGCCCGGAAAACAGGTTGCAGGTGAGTGCCGGTTCGATAAAGGTGCCACTCATCCCGCAGGCCAGATCGAACAGCTGACGCAGTGTCGTGCCCGGTTCGGGCAGTGCCACCGGATAGTGACTCAAATCCTGCAGCCTGACCTGCTGCTGCGCCAGCGGATGGTCATTTTTCATTACCATCAGGACCGGCGCAGGAAAAGAGGCGATCACATCCACACCGCGCTCCGGGTGCAGGCTGAACTGAAATGCCACATCACAGTCCCCGGCGCGGACGGCTTCTCCCACTTCTTTGCCATTCAGCACCCGCAGACTAAAGGTGACGGCCGGATTCTGCTCACGAAAACGGGAAAACAGGAACGGCAGCAGATAAAAAGCCATCCCGTCAGTACAGGCAACACGAATTAAAGTACGGCGTATGGC
This sequence comes from Erwinia sp. V71, assembly GCF_965644245.1. Lineage (NCBI taxonomy): Bacteria > Pseudomonadati > Pseudomonadota > Gammaproteobacteria > Enterobacterales > Erwiniaceae > Erwinia > Erwinia sp. V71. The sequence goes on along the minus strand of NZ_CBFFRK010000093.1, from coordinate 15,248 downwards.
GTTCAGTCCCTTAATTTGTGCGATAGCGTGTTCCATATCCTGCATGCTTTTACGCACGTGGTTTTCGAAGATTTGTCCGGCTTCGGTCAGGATCATGCCGCGAGCGTGGCGTTCAAACAGCGCGACGCCCAACTGCGCTTCCAGCCGCTGGATCTGGCGACTGATGGCGGAAACCGCGACGAACATCTGCTCACTGGCGGCGCTTAACGAGCCGGTATTTACCACGGCCAGGAAATAACGAATCTCACTGCTGTGCATCATGTCGCCTCATCAGAGTGCATGCCTTGTTTTCGGGCATGGATGCTTTGCTCTCAAGGCAAAGCTTGTTTCAAAAATTAACAATTGTGGCAAAGGGAGATTTTAGCTTAGATAAATCCTATAAGAAAACAGACAAACACAACGGACAAGTTATGACAGGTGAAGAAGCAGTTGCGCTGGCGACAGCGTATTTCGACAGCGGGGAGTTTAAGCAGGTAGTGGCGCGGCGCGTAGCGCTGGCGACAGAGAGCCAGCGTGATGACCGCGATCTGCTGCTGCAGCGTTATCTCGATGAAGAGATTGCGCCAGCACTGAGTGCATTAGGTTTTACATTACAGCAGGTTGATAACCCGCGGGCAAAAAATCGTCCTTTCCTGATCGCCACGCGTATTGAAGATGCGCAGTTGCCGACCATGCTGTGTTATGGCCATGGCGATGTGGTATTTGGTGATGACGAGAACTGGCGCGAGGGACTGACGCCGTGGACGCTGGTGGAAGAGGGCGATCACTGGTATGCCCGTGGCAGCGCCGATAATAAAGGCCAGCACAGCGTCAACATTGCCGCGCTGGAACAGGTTTACAAGGCGCGTGGCGGTAAGCTCGGCTTTAACTGTACTTTCCTGTTCGAGATGGGCGAAGAAATCAGCTCACCAGGTCTGGCGGAGATCTGCCAGCAGCAGAGCGAGCTGTTACGCGCCGATCTGTTTATTGCTTCCGACGGTCCGCGCCTGAATGCGGTGCGTCCGACGTTGTTCCTTGGCTCACGCGGCTGCATTAACTTCCGTCTGAGCATCAATGCGCGGGCGAAAGATTACCACTCTGGCAACTGGGGCGGGCTGTTAAGCAATCCGGGCACGCAGCTGGCTAACGCCATTGCCTGTCTGGTGAACGAAAAAGGCCAGCTGCAGGTCACCGCGCTGAAGCCGCCTGCCATCAGCGAAGCGGTGAAAACCATCCTCAGCGATATCGACGTAGGCGGCAACGCTAATGACCCGGATATTGACCGTGACTGGGGCGAAGCGGGACTCAGCAGCACCGAGCGCCTGTACGGCTGGAATACGCTGGAAGTGCTCTCTTTCCTCACCGGAAATCCGGCGCGTCCGATGAACGCGATCCCGGGCCACGCGACAGCCGTCTGTCAGCTGCGTTTTGTGGTGGGAACTGACTGGAAAAACCTCGGCCAGCATATTCGCCAGCATCTCGATCAGCATGGTTTTGACTATGTCGACGTTGAAGAGATCCGCGGTACGCCTGCCACACGTCTTGACCCGACCAGTCCGCTGGTGTCCTGGGCGCTGGACGTCATGGCGAAAACCAGTGGTAAGAAACCGGCGCTGCTGCCGAATCTGGGTGGTTCACTGCCAAACGAAGTGTTCTCCGATATTCTTGGCCTGCCTACTCTGTGGGTGCCGCACTCCTACCCATCCTGCGGCCAGCACGCCGTGGATGAGCATATGCTGAAATCCATCGCCCGTGAAGGATTACAGATGATGACCGCACTGTTCTGGGATCTGGGTGAACAGGGCGCGCAATTGGTCGCACAACAACAGACACATCAGGCCACGTCAGGAGTGAAAGCATGAGTGAATTAAGCCAACAGGCTCCTGCGGCCAGCGCCGTAAAGCCGAATCTGCACAAAACCTTGTTTGCCACCTGCGTCGGTAATGCGCTGGAGTGGTTTGATATCGCGGTCTATGCCTTTTTTGCCAGCTACATCGCCCGCGCCTTTTTCCCGGCGGCAGATGAATCGATGTCACTGCTGCTGGCATTGGGCAGTTTTGGTGTGTCGTTCCTGATCCGCCCACTGGGTGCGATAGTGCTGGGGAACTATGCTGACCGTGCCGGGCGTAAAAAGGCGCTGCTGGTCTCCATCAACCTGATGATGCTGGGCGGCGCGATGATCACCTTTATGCCGACCTATGCCACCATTGGTCTGGCCGCACCGGTTCTGATTATGCTGGCGCGTCTGATTCAGGGTTTTTCCGCCGGTGGTGAATTTGGCAGTTCCACCGCATTCCTGGTCGAGCATTTCCCGGAACGTAAAGCCTTTATCGCCAGCTGGCAGTTTGCCACCCAGGGCGCGAGTACGCTGATGGCAGCGGCGTTTGGCCTCGGCCTGACCTCGCTGATGAGCGAAGCGCAGATTCAGGAGTGGGGCTGGCGTATCCCGTTCGCCTTTGGTCTGATTATCGGCCCGGTGGGGCTGTACATTCGTCGTCACCTGCACGAGCCGCCGGTTTTTGCCCATGCGGAGAAAAAAAGTGCGCCACTGAAGACGCTGGCTGGCAAACAGAAAACGCTGTTGCTGTTAGCGATTGGCCTGATGGTGATTTCTACCGGCATTAACTACATGCTGAACTATGTGCCGACTTACGCCACCAAAAATCTGCATTTGCCAGGCAATGTCGCCTACGGTGCCACGCTGATGGCCGGGGTGATTCTGACCGTCGTTACGCCGATTATGGGACTGTGGGCAGAGAAAGTGGGCCGTATGCCGCTGATGTGGACGTCGTTGATCCTGCTGATTCTCACCATTTATCCCGGCTTCCTGCTGGTGGTGAATCATACTTCGCCAATGACGCTGATGCTGCTGGTCGGCTGGATGGCGCTGCTGAAGTCGGTTTACTTCTCAACAGTACCGTCACTGATGGCTGACCTGTTCCCGGTCGCCACCCGTGCCAGTGGTATGGCGATCAGCTATAACATTGCGGTGACGATCTTTGGTGGCTTTGCCCCGCTGGTGTGCAGCCTGCTGATTACGCTGACCGGCACCACGCTGGCACCAAGCTACTATCTGATGATCCTCGCATTGTTAAGCGGTGCTGCATTGCTGACGAGCAAGCGTCGCCTGTCGTAACACTTTTCTGGCGGAAACGGCAACGTTTCCGCCAGCACTTCTTAACAATATCCATAACAAAATATTGTTAGCGATACGCCCGCTCTGGGGTAGTATGGCGTAAACCCATGGGATAAATCTTACTGGCAATCAATCGATATGGTCATTGGTGCAGATAACGCGCAGAGAAAACGACTTGCCGTGCTGGAGATGCTGAAATCTGCGGATAAAAACCGCGATGAAATCCTGCAAAAATTTATCCGCCTGGCGAGTGAATTGCTGGGGATTCCGCGTAGCTTTATCTCCATTCTTGATGACGAACGGCAATATATTCGTGTTTCGCATAATTTCCCGCAGATAGAAACCTCACTGAACGACGCATTTTGCCGTCATATCCTGGCTGCCGATGAGATGGTGGTGTGTTGTGACACCCTCAATGATGACCGCTTCTGCCGCAGTCCTTTTACTCTCGGCGAACCCGGTATTCGCTTTTACGCCGGTGCGCCACTGCGTACAGCCAGCGGAACGGTTGTTGGCACCTTTTGCCTGACCGACACCCAGCCGCATGCCTTTAGCAGCGAAAATATCGAAACACTGGAGCTGCTCGCCGGTCTGGTGACGGGTTATCTGCAGGCGTGGTACAAAACCGGCTACATTGATGTCGTCACCATGCTGCCTAACCGCCAGCGTCTGCTGCGCGATATTGAACTGCTGGCCGAAAGCGATAATGACTTACCTCATCAGCTGGTGTTGATCGACTGTATCGATATGCCGCGCGCCTATGAAATGGCGCGGACGCTGGGCATGCCGGCGGTTGAGGCACTGCTGCGTGATATCGCCATGCTGCTGCGGCTGCGCTTGCGGCTGAAGCAGGAAGATGTGCTGTATACCGTGGCGACCGGCCGTTTTGCCTTACTGCTCACCGAAAATCACCCGCTGAGCGGCAGCAGTATTAGCTGCAAACTGGAAGGGATCCGCGCGCAGATTACCTATGATATTGCTGTCAGTCTGGATGTCTTCAGCGGTATGGTGCGCTTTACCCCGGTCGGCTGTGATATCTCCGAGACGCTGCGCCAGGCGGTGAGTGCGCTGCATGAAGCCATCAGCACAAAGCAGGCTTTCCTCGAATATAACGCCTCAGTTGACAGTACGCACAGTGATGATTTCCTGTTAATCAATGATATCGCCGCCGCGCTGCAGGGCGATGGTGGCCTGTATCTGGTGTATCAGCCGAAGGTGAATCTGCAAAGCGGTAAAACCGTCGGGCTGGAGGCGTTAATCCGCTGGCGTCATCCGGTACATGGCGAACTGCCGCCGGACCGTTTTATTCCGCTGGTGGAAAAAACCAGTGTGATGGCGGACTTAACCGACTGGGTGATCGACAGAGCACTGCACCAGCTGAATCTGTGGAAACAGAAGGGCATCAATATCCCGGTTTCGGTGAATGTGACGGTGAGTGATTTTTCCCGTCCGGGGTTCGCCGATATGCTGGAGGCGAAAATGCTGCGCATGGGACTGCAGCCCGATGAACTGGGGATTGAGTGCCTGGAAACGGAAAAAGTGCTGGAGAGCGAAGCGGCGCTGAATGGTCTTGATATGCTGAAACTGCGCGGTTTCCGCATTTCTCTGGATGATTTTGGCGCTGGCTATAGCAATATCAGCTATCTGCGGCGCATTCCGATGGACGTAATTAAACTGGATCGCTCGCTGATTAAACAGGTGTCGAGTGATAACGCCAGTCGCATTATCGCGCGCAGTGTTATTAAGCTGTTGAAAGACCTTGATTACATTGTGCTGGCGGAAGGGGTGGAAGGCCTCGAAACTGCGAATTCACTGCACGCCTGGGGCTGCGATGAAGCCCAGGGCTTCTACTATTCGCGCCCGTTGCCGCCAGCCCAGCTTGAAGGCTGGCTGATGTGGCAACAGCGTGATGATAGTTTGTGAAAGTCACCCCTCCTTTTTAGCTGACAATGGCCGGACGATTTTCCTTATCAGGTTACACCGCGGTGCAATCTGGTACGGCCTGAATGATTAGGGGTATAATCTCCCAAATTATTCAACGGATTCAGAAACGAAGATGACCAAACTCACCTTACAAGAGCAGATGCTGAAAGCGGGATTAGTGACCAGCAAAAAAATGGCCAAAATCCAGAGAACGGCTAAAAAATCGCGGGTTCAGAGCCGTGAAGCAAGAGAGAGTGTGGAAGAGAATAAAAAAGCACAACTTGAGCGTGATAAACAGCTAAGCGAACAACAAAAACAGGCTGCTTTATCGAAAGAATATAAAGCTCAGGTGAAACAACTGATTGAAATGAACAGGATTAGCCCTGCAAAAGGCGATATTGGTTTTAACTTCACCGATAATAATGTCATTAAAAAAATCGTTGTCGATAAGCTTACTCACACCCAGCTGATGAATGGTCGCCTTGCCATCGCGCGTCTGATTGCTGATAACAGCGGCGAAAGTGAATACGCCATTATCCCCGCGATCGTCGCCGATAAAATTGCGCAGCGTGATGCGGAAAGTATTGTCTTAAATAGCGCACTTAGTCAGGAAGAGCAGGATGAAGATGATCCGTATGCTGATTTTAAAGTGCCTGATGATTTAATGTGGTAATGACCATTTCCGGTGCCGGGTGTTACGTTAGAAAATATCTGATTAAGCATGGCGTATGCACGCTGGCGTCGTGCCGGGCACCTTCACGGCGGTATCGCGATAGCGACTTCGCTTTCAGAACGGGCTGTCACAGCGGGCGTTGATCCACGCTTCGCTGATGGGATGCATAAAATGCAACTCACTGGCGTGCAGCATCAGCCGCGGCGTCAGTTCAGTACCCGGCAGCAGACGACCGCCATACAGGTCGCAGCCCAAAATAGGGTGCCCCAGTTGCTGGCAGTGAATACGCAGCTGATGAGTGCGCCCGGTCTCCGGGGTTAGCTCTACCCGCGTCAGTGGCAGTAATGTTTTGTCCTCCAGCACATGATGCAGGCGCTCAATGACCCGATAGCGCGAGCGGGCGGGCTTGCCGTGGATTGAACAAATCGACATCAGTGGGAACAGCGCCGGGTCTTTGGCAATCGCCGCCTCTATCATCCCTTCGTTATCGTCCAGATGCCCGCAGAGCAGTGCGCTGTATCGCTTGGTCACTCTGCGCTCACTGAACTGCTGGCAGAGGGCGGCATTAATGGCCTTGTTGCGGGCAATCACCATTAATCCGGAAGTACCGAAATCAAGACGGTGGACCAGGGTGCAGCCGGGAAATATCTGTACCAGCCGGTGATGCACTGAATCGAGATTTAGTGGATTTTTCCCCGAGAGGCTGAGTAGCCCGGCAGGTTTATTGATCAGCACGAGGTGATCGTCCTGATAGACAATCGCTATCTGGTCAGGGCACGGCGGGGCAATAAAGGTATCGGAAATCGCAGACATCAGGCTGGCCGGAGGGAGAGTGGGTGCGGATGATAGCGAATTTTTAGCTGGCTGGCGAATCTTACGCTTTGCTTCTGTACCAGGGACAGAAAAAATGAAGTAAGAATGATATTATTCAGGCCAGACGGTGCAGACAGCAACCGACACAGACCTCAACCTTGGAAATGCCTTATGAACAAAGAAATACCGCTTAAATTTTATGACATCGCCGATGAGTATTCGACGGAAACGGCTACGCCGGTAAATGAAGCAGAGCGTGATTCTCTGGCGCACTATTTCCAGTTGCTGCTCACCCGCTTAATGAATAACGAAGAAATCAGCGAAGATGCTCAGAAAGAGATGGCTGGTGAGGCGGGTATTGACGGGCGTCGTATTGATGAGATAGCGACGTTTCTGAATCAATGGGGCAATGAGTAGCTTCTGCTGATTATCCGCTCAGTCCGGCTGGCGATGGATCATATCGCGCAACCGGACTGAGGTCGTTTCAGGTGAACTGCTGGATGGCGAGGTTATTTAGCCAGCAGTTCTTTGCGCACAATTGCCGCACCTGCACCTAACGCACTCAGTTTGCCCCTTGCGACCTCACGGGATAATGGTGCCATGCCACAGTTGGTCGAAGGATAGAGTTTGTCGGCATCGACAAACTGCAGCGCTTTACGCAGCGTACTGGCCACTTCTTCTGGCGTCTCAATGGTATTGGTTGCCACGTCAATGGCGCCCACCATCACTTTTTTCCCGCGAATCAGTTCAATCAGATCCATTGGCACACGAGAGTTCTGGCATTCCAGTGAGATGATATCGATATTGGATTTTTGCAGCTTAGGGAACACTTCTTCATATTGCCGCCACTCTGTCCCCAGCGTTTTTTTCCAGTCTGTATTGGCCTTGATGCCATAGCCATAGCAGATATGTACTGCGGTTTCACATTTCAGCCCTTCAATGGCTCTTTCTAAGGCCGCAATGCCCCAGTCATTCACCTCATCAAAGAACACATTAAATGCAGGCTCATCAAACTGAATAATATCGACACCCGCAGCCTCTAATTCTTTCGCTTCCTGATTAAGTATTTTGGCGAATTCCCAGGCGAGTTTTTCGCGACTTTTATAGTGGTTGTCATACAGGGTATCGATCATCGTCATAGGACCAGGCAGCGCCCATTTGATCGGCTGCGTGGTTTGCTGACGTAAGAATCTGGCATCGTTAACAAACACCGGCTTCTGGCGCGCCACTTCACCGACGACGGTCGGCACACTGGCATCATAGCGATTACGGATTTTCACGATTTCCCGTTTCTGGAAATCAACGCCGCTCAGGTGTTCAATAAACGTGGTCACAAAATGCTGACGTGTCTGCTCGCCGTCACTGACAATATTAATGCCTGCCTGCAGTTGATCCTGCAGAGACAAACGCAGCGCATCCTTTTTGCCGTCGATTAACTCTCCGTCCTGCAATTTCCACGGTGACCACAGTGTCTCTGGTTGTGCAAGCCAGGATGGCTTAGGCAAGCTGCCCGCAGTTGAAGTAGGTAATAATATTTTCATAACAGGTGACCTTTTGTTTTAGTTAATCAACGCGCGTAGCTGGCAGACCATTGCTCAAGGAGAGTCTGATAGGGTTTGATGAAGTGTTCTTCAGTAAACTTACCCTGTTCAATAGCCAGCTGGCTGCGTTCTTCGCGATCATAAACAATCTGCGTAAATGAATGATCCTGGTGGTGCAGGTTTGGCTGATAGCATTGTCCTGCGGCAGAATTCGCATTGTAGATCTCAGGACGGTAGATCTTTTGAAACGTCTCCATCGTACTGATAGTGCTGATAAGTTCAAGATTGGTGTAATCAGCCAGCAAATCACCAGGGAAATAAAATGCCAAAGGCGCAACGCAATTCTGAGGCATAAAGAAACGAACCTGTAACCCCATTTTCCCGAAATAATGATCGGTCAGGGACGCTTCGTTTTGCTGGTATTCGATACCCAATACAGGATGCTCATTTCCCGTGCGGTGATAGGTGTTTTTACTGGAGACACTGAGGCAGATAACCGGTGGCTTATTAAAGCTCTCTTTATACGCGGCAGAGTCGAGGAAGCATTTAAATAAATTGCCATGCAAATCACCGAAATTGCCCGGAATGCTGAATCTGTCCTGGTCTTTGTTGTGCTCCGGCAGCACGACGCTAAAGTCATAATCGCGCACGTAAGAGGAGAAGTTATTGCCGACAATGCCTTCAATGCGCTCGCGGGTTTTTTTATCAACGATGCTGGTTTTCAGTATTTCAATCACCGGGAAGGAGGCACTGTTGCCTGCAGCAGCAATATTCAACTCAGCAGAGATGATTTCAAGCTCGACCGCGTAACGATCCCCTTTGGCGTTATCCCAGTGCGCCAGCGAATTGAAGCGATTGTCCATCATCACCAGGGCGTTACGCAGGTTCTCCTGGCGCTTATCGCCTCTTGCCAGATTAGCAAAGTTGGTCGTGATGCGCGTATTTTCGGAAGGGTTGTAGTTTTCATCAAAGCGTGTGCTTTTAATGGTAAACGTAAATTCGTTATTCATCGTTATCGGGTATCCTAATCTCTGATATCAAACACTGAATGTATTTCTTGCTGTTTGAGGTTCGCTCAATTTTTATTCGGCTTTTCTCATTCAGTGGTGATCATGTGTCTGTCGCTGATAATGCATATTTTATGCCAGAGCCATTGGACGAGTGAAAGTGATTTAATTTCATTTCTGCATGAGTCATCTTCATGATCAGATTGGCGTTCAGGGCAGGCGGCATGGCAGACGTTCGCGGTCCACCTTTTTCACGGTGGAAATTGATGGCGACTGCCGCCGCTGCCCGCCATATCCGTGACGCATTTCACATCCTGCATCGACACTGCTGATTATTTCATGAACTGGATCGCAATCTCTCGTGCTGGTATTGGAAACCGGTTTCCGTATGGTTTTCACTCAGGATAAATCAACGACAGGGAGTATCGATTATGTACAGAATCATGCTTTGTTGTTCCGCTGGCATGTCCACGAGTTTGCTGGTGCGTAAAATGCAGGAAGAGGCCGCGCAGCGCGGACTGGCGGTGGATATCGCCGCTTACAGTGCCACCGAATTTGATGAGCACTATGGCGATTATCAGGTGGTGCTGTTAGGGCCACAAATTAAATATATGCAGGGCGCGCTGGCGGAAAAAGCCGCCAGCCGTGGTGTGCCGGTCGCGCCGATCAATATGACCGATTACGGCATGCAGCGCGGCGATAAGGTACTCGATTTCGCTATCGAACTGATTGCCCGTCAGGGAGTGACATCATGAGCTCACTTTATCAGGCGATGATCGATGTGATTGAGCGCAAAATCACCCCGATGGCTGGCGCTGTCGGCCAGCAGCGCCATGTGATTGCCATCCGCGATGGCTTTGTCGCCGCGCTGCCGTTTATGATCATCGGTTCCTTTATGCTGGTGTTTATCTTCCCGCCGTTTTCACCGGATACCACATGGGGCTTTGCCCGCGCCTGGCTCGACTTCTCGCTGGCGTATCGCGAGCAGCTGATGCTGCCTTATCATCTCAGTATGGGGGTGATGACCTTTTTTATCTCCACTGGTATTGGCGCCAGCATGGGTCGTCAGCACAAGCTGGACCCGGTAATGACCGGGCTGCTGGCGTTTATGGGCTTTTTGCTGGTCGCTGCGCCAGTAGCAGACGGTAAAATTTCCACGGAATACTTCTCCGGGCAGGGGATTTTTACCGCCATTCTGACGGCTATCTACACCAGCGAAGTCTATGCCTGGCTAAAACGGCACAACATCACCATTCGTCTGCCGAAAGAGGTGCCAACCGGCGTCGCGCGCTCGTTTGAAATTCTGATCCCGGTGATTGTGATTGTCGCCACGCTGCACCCGCTGAATCTGCTGATTGAGTCCTGGACCGGTATGATCATTCCGCAGGCGATTATGCACCTGTTGCAGCCGCTGGTGTCAGCTTCAGACTCATTACCGGCGGTACTGCTGTCGGTGCTGATTTGCCAGGTGCTGTGGTTTGCCGGTATCCATGGTGCATTGATCGTCACCGGGATTATGAATCCTTTCTGGCTGACTAACCTTGCGGCGAATCAGGCAGCGCTGGAAGCGGGCGCGCCGCTGCCGCATATCTATATCACCGGCTTCTGGGATTTCTATCTGCTGATTGGCGGTGTGGGTTCCACTCTGCCGCTGGCCTTTCTGCTGCTGCGCAGCCGCACTGCGCATCTGCGTTCTATCGGCAGGATGGGGGTGGTGCCAAGCTTCTTTAATATTAATGAACCGATTCTGTTCGGTATGCCGATCATTATGAATCCGCTGTTCTTCCTGCCGTTTATCTGTGTGCCGATGGTCAATGCCATCTTTGCCTGGACCGCCACTAAACTGGGCTGGGTGGCGCAGGTGGTGTCGATGGCGCCATGGACCACGCCTGGCCCGATAGGTGCCTCCTGGGCGGCGAACTGGGCGCTGAGCCCGGTGGTGATGTGCCTGTTCTGTATGGTGATGTCGGCACTGATGTATCTGCCGTTCCTGCGGGTGTATGAGCGCAGCCTGATGCAACAGGAAGCGGAAAAAGCGGCACAACAGGGCGCGGAAGCAACGGCGCGCAGCTAAGGAGAGAATCGATATGCAGTATCAGTTTCCTGAGACTTTCTGGTGGGGAAGCGCCAGTTCTGCGCCACAGACTGAAGGCGACAGCCTGAGTTTTGGCAAAAGCGCGACCATCTGGGATCACTGGTTTCAGCAGCAACCCGGACGTTTTCACCAGCAGGTTGGCCCGGCGCAGACTTCCGGCTTTTACCAGCACTGGCGTGATGATATCGCCTTACTGAAACAGCTGAATCATAACAGTTTTCGTACCTCGATCTCCTGGGCGCGGCTGATCCCGGACGGCACTGGCGCCGTGAATCCACAGGCGGTCAGCTTTTATAACCAGATCATCGATGAGCTGCTGGCACAGGGCATCACGCCGTTTATTAATCTTTTTCATTTTGATATGCCGTTGGTGCTGCAGGAGCAGGGCGGCTGGGAGAACCTGGAGGTGGTGGCAGCCTATGCCCGCTACGCCGATACCTGCTTCCAGCTGTTTGGCGATCGGGTGAAGCACTGGTTCACCTTTAATGAACCGATTGTGCCGGTGGAAGGTGGCTACCTGTATGATTTTCACTATCCAAATGTGGTGGATTTCCGCCGTGCGGCGACCGTGGCATACCACACCATGCTGGCGCATGCGCAGGCGGTGCAGCATTATCGCCAGCGGCAGCAGGGCGGTGAGATTGGTATCATCCTCAATCTCACACCATCGTATCCGCGCTCTGCACATCCGGCGGATGTGAAAGCGGCTAACGTTGCTGATTTGATGTTTAACCGCAGCTTCCTCGATCCGGCACTGCGTGGCAGCTACCCCGAGGAACTGGTGGCGCTATTGAAACGCCACGGGCAGTTGCCGGCGTGCCAGCCTGGTGATGCGGAACTGCTGGCGACGGGCGTGGTGGATCTGCTGGGGATCAATTATTACCAGCCGCGGCGTATCAAATGTCGCGACAGCCTGGTGAACCCGGAAAGCCCGTTTATGCCGGAATGGTTCTTCGATCATTACGAGATGCCGGGGCGTAAAATGAATCCGTATCGCGGCTGGGAAATTTATGCGCCGGGTATTTACGATATTCTGACGCGTCTGCGCGAAAGCTACGGCAATCCGCGCTGCTTTATTTCCGAAAACGGCATGGGCGTGGAGAATGAAGAACGCTTTGCGCACAATGGTCAGATTGCCGATGATTACCGTATCGATTTTGTACGGGAGCATCTGCAGTGGGTGCATCGTGGTCTTGCCGAAGGCAGCAACTGTCTGGGTTATCATATGTGGACCTTTATCGATAACTGGTCGTGGTGCAATGCCTATAAAAACCGTTACGGTTTTGTGCAGCTCGACCTGGCCAGTCAGCGGCGCAGCATCAAGAAAAGCGGGGAGTGGTTTGCCCGTACAGCCAGAGAAAACGGCTTCTCCGGTTAACATTCTGACAGAGAGTAATCATGGCGAGTATTAATGATGTATCGCGTCTGGCGCAGGTATCGAAAGCCACGGTTTCGCGGGTGCTGAGTGGCAGTCGTGGTGTGAAAGAGGAGAGCCGCGACGCGGTGCTGCGTGCGGTGGAGATACTCAATTACAGACCGAATGCGATTGCTCAGTCGCTCAGCAGCCAGACCACCCACTGTATCGGGGTGATCTGCGCCACTGAGCATATTCAGCAGGCGACGGGTTATTTACAGGCGCTGGAAAAGCAGCTCAGTCTGCACCAGAAACACCTGCTGCTGCGCTTTGCCAATAGTGGCGAAGCCGTGGCGCAGGCCTGTGCTGAACTGAGTACCGGTTTATGTGATGCACTGATGGTGGTCGGCGCGCGTTTCCCGCTGCCGCCGGAGGCGCAGCAGGCGCTGCTGATTGACTGTATCAATGCCAGTGGCGATCAGCAGCTTGGCGTGGATTATGAGTATGCCAGCCAGACTGCCAGCCAGTATCTGTTCAGTCGTCAGCGGCGTAAAATCGCGCTGCTGAATTTCAGCGCCAGCGAGGCGGCGGAGCAGGTTCTGCAGGGCTATTGCCGCGCGCTGGAAAATGCCTCGATGCCGTTTAACCGCCAGCTGATTGTGGACGAACAGCCCTCGGTCAGTGAGGCGCTGAACGGTTTACTTGAGCGCCGGATCAGCTTTGATGCGCTGCTGGTCACCGATTACTGGAAAGGACTGGAAGTCACCCAACAGCTGCAGCGCGGCCGGCGTAACGTCCCGCAGGATGTGATGGTGTTTAGTCTCGACGGTTCTGCGGCGCACGCTGGTGTGCCAGCGTTACCGACGATAACCTACCCGCTGGAAACGCTGGCGCAGCAGGCGATCAACGTGATCACCGGCAACGCCAGCGGTTTTCCGCCGTTACGCGGCCAGCTGTTTACTCCCTGTCAGGAAGGCTGAAACTGCAGATAAGCAACATGAGTCTGCAGGTACTCCTCCAGTCCGTGACGGCCATCCGCACCACCGACACCTGACTTGCGCCAGCCAGCGTGGAAATCCTGCATCGCTTCGAAGTTTCGCGGTTGATATAGGTTTCACCAAATTTCAGCTGTCGCAGGGCGGTCATCGCGGTATTGATATTACGGGTGAAGATTGATGATGTCAGGCCATACTCACTGTCATTTGCCAGTGCAATGGCTTCATCCAGCGTGCGGAAACGCGCTACTGGCAATACCGGGCCAAAAATCTCCTCATGCATAATCGCCATCTCCTGGCGCACATGGGTCAGAATGGTCGGCTGGAAGAAGAAGCCGGTGGTGCCGTGGCGTTTGCCGCCGAACAGTAGCTGTGCTCCATCCGCAATCGCGGTCGCCACTTTCTCTTCGACCCGTTGCAAAGCCGCGGCGCTAATCAGCGGCCCCATATCCAGCGCTTTCTGCTGGGCCGGATCGCCAAAGGTCACCTGTTCAAATGCTGCCACCAGGCGGGTGATAAATTCGTCGTAGATGTCATCCTGCACATAGACGCGTTCGGCACAGTTGCACACCTGTCCAGTGTTGATCACCCGCGAACTGACAATCGCTTTTACCGCGATATCCAGGTCGGCATCGTTCATCACGATGGCTGGGGCTTTGCCGCCCAGTTCCAGCGACACTTTGGTGACATTGCTGGCCGCCGCCTGCATGGTGGCAATGCCGGCATTGACGCTGCCGGTCAGGCTGACCATCCCCACTTTCGGGTTGGCCGCCAGTTCCTGGCCAACGGTGGGCCCGTAGCCATAGACAATATTCAGGACTCCGGCGGGCAGTCCGATGCTGTCGATAATTTCCGCGAAGATCGCGGCATTATTCGGCGTCAGTTCACTGGGTTTAATCACGATGGTATTACCGGTGACCAGTGCCGGTGCCGCTTTGCGGGCAATCAGAAAGAAGGGGAAGTTCCACGGCAGAATGCCGGTGGTGACGCCAATCGCTTTTTTAAACACCAGAATATTTTCGTTCGGGCGATCGCTCTGCACGATTTCGCCTTCATAACGCCGCGCCCACTCCGCCATATAGTCGAGGTAATCGGCGGTAAACAGCACTTCGGTTTGCGCCAGACCAAAGGTTTTACCGCCTTCGGCGATAATCGTGGCGGTCAGTTCGTCTGCGCGCTGGCGAATACCCGCGGCAATTTTATGCAGCCAGACGCCACGCTCGACGGCGGGCAGCGCTTCCCAGCCTGGCTGTGCGGCGGCAGCGGCGTCAATGGCGCGCCGGGCGTCGTCGGCGCTGCCTTCGGGGATCTGCGCAATCACCTGCTCGGTTGCCGGGTTAATCACCTCGATCCAGCGGTCACTCTGGTTAGCGACAAACTGGCCATTGATATACATACGTTGCTGCAGGGTTGCCATACTGAATTCTCCGTCACGGTTGCGATGTTTTTGTTAACAGAATGCGACGCTTCTGTTGCTGGACTAAAAACTGACGCAATTTGTCAGGCGGAACCTCCATCTGGCTGCCAGCAGCCAACGCTTGCTGGCAAAAATGCGAGGATTGGCGTGGCAGGAACGGCAAAATGAGAAAATTGCGCGCGACCTGGCTGAAAACTCGGTTAATCTGATATCAGTTTTTTCGGTAACTTTTGGCAATGTTAAGGAAGGTGCGATTTAATCGGTGGGGTTCAGTGGAGTCCTTAGCTGTATTAGCCTTACCTTAGCTGAGCTGTA
>NZ_CBFFRK010000092.1:0-17040 GCF_965644245.1 Erwinia sp. V71 | reverse complement strand
TCACCATGGGTAAAGGATGTTAAAAAGTGTTCACCATGTCCCCGAACACCTGTCTGCAATGTCCCCGGACCGTACACAGTGTGAGGGAGGGAGCAGTACAGAGCCGTCAGTTCCCCCTCCCCAACCCTCTCCCACAGCGTGAGGGAGGGAGTAGCATCACAGCGTCGCTGGGAAAAAGTGCAAAAAAAAGTCCCTGGCGTTAACCGAGGGACAAAGGAAGGAATCATTATTGCAGTAACCCAATACACCTGAACCGCATCACGAAAACGGTGGTGGCTCCTTCTTATCCTTAGTGCTGTTCTCAACGGCAATCGACACCGTGTCCGTCGCCGCCGTCACCGCCCAGCCCACCGGGCCACGCGCGGCGCTCATCGCGCCTTCTGCCAGCCCCGTCAGACCGCCGGTAAACACCTCACCCAGATTGCGCGCCTCACCGATATTATTAAACGTCGGCGCTAACACGGACTTCAGAATCGGGATATTCGACAACACCTTGCCGATCTCGCCCATTCCCCACTGGAAATTATCCTTATTGGTGCCGTCTTTGCGCACATGGGTATCACTGGTCTCCGGCAGATTGCCGTTATCCGGCAACATCTTCAGCCCCTGCTCGGCGATATCCTTCAACACCCCCGCTTCCGTACCGTGGCGCGCATCGCCGTCTTTGGTGATCCCTTCGATCTTCTCATTCTGAGAAACCTCACCGCGCTCACCGCCCTCATAATTGTTCAGCCCTTTGATGTTATTTAACACCCGGGCCATATTGTAGGCGGCATCGGCGCGACTCTCCGGGTCCTTGTTATCCTCCGTCCAGTCACCAAAACGCTCCTTCAGCTGATCGCGCTTGATATCTTTCTGGTCGCCAAGGTTCTTCAGCACCGGGTTATCGTTAATGATCTCCTCGGCACTGCGCGTATCCCCCGCCGGACGACCGGTCATATTGTCGTCGGTAGGTTTCACCGTCAGATCCTTCTCGCTGCTGGCATTCGCCACCGCGCCTTCACCATCACTGACCTCGCCCGTGGCGCCGCTCTCCGTCGGCGTGCACATCAGCTGCTCCGCACCGCCCGACTGCGCCAGCGCAGCCAACCCGACCAGCATCAGCACATCATCCAGCGACGTCCCTTCACTGCCGCCATAACTGATGGCATTGTTGCCGCCACAAGCGGTCTGCGATGCGCTGTTCAGGTTCGCCTGCGGACGCTGACCACCAATCTGCAGGTTATTCAGCACACCAGACTGAAGGGGGGAGAAACCTCCCCCGCTAATTAAGTTTGTCGCCATCAAAGCCTCCCCGGGTTATCAGACCTGAGACTGATTCTGTGACTGAGACTGTCCCTGCGCCTGGTTCTGGTTGCCGCCGCCGATCATCTGCATCAGCGCATTCAGCCCCGTCATCATCAGCACATTCTTCAGCAGACCGCCCAGCCCGCCAGACTGCTGGCTGTTATCACTACCGGTCGCGGCGGCATTATTGGTGCCATTACCGTTCGCTGGCGTCGATGTCGCACCATTGCCTGACTCGCTGTTACCCGACTGAATCCCCAGCAACTGCTGCAACATCTGCATCAGTTGCTGCAGCATATTATTGCTGTCGCCGGACGCTGCCTGATTACCGCCTGCCGCATTGCTGGCGTTCGCCGGGGTGGAGGTCGCACCGTTGCCGGTACTGTTATTGCCGGTCTGAATCCCCAGCATCTGCTGCAACATCTGCATCAACTGCTGCAGGATATTGTTATTGTCGCCGGAAGCGGACTGCGTACCCGACTGCTGCTGCGTCGGCTGCTGTGCCTGGCTCTGCTGCGCGTTGTTGCTGCCCGTCAGACCGCCCAGCAGTTGCTGCAGACCAAGCAGCATCACCAGTTTCTGGGCAAGAGAAGCCAGCCCACCACCGCTGCCGGACTGTGACTGATTAGTGCCGTTGGCTGCCGCATTCGCGCTGGTGCTGCCGTTAGTACTGCTGCTGTTACCGCCAAAAAACGAAGCCGCAGTACTGACGCCACCCGCCACATTCATCGCGCCGCTGGCAAACGACAGCGGGGATTTACCGCCAGTGCTGTTACCGTTCGGCATATCGACTTTGCCTGCGGCATTGCCCGCTGCGCCGCCAACAGGAGGGGTATCCACTTTACCAGCGGTCGTTGCAGCGCCACCAAAACCTGGAATCTTCATACAAGCTCCTCAGAGTAAACATAACCGTTTGAATGTTAGTGAGCGCCCCGATCCACAACCTTTACACTTACCAGCATTGCAGACCTGTATTTGCTTACATTTTGCTGACAAACAGAGCTGTTTTTCGGGTTTCATCTCGCCTGCTATGTGGCGAACGATGACGAAGAGTTCCAGAAAAAAGGAAAATTACTTAAGCATTCTGAATGCAATAAAACTTTCATCACCGCCGCGTAACACCCGCACAATCCACGCAACCATATGAATAAAATAAGCTTAGACAAAAACAGGTAGGGATATCCCTACACGCCACCAGCCGATCCCTACACAATAATCAGCCAAGACTGATAGCGAGACTGCACCCGCTTGAGTGAGAGTAAACCCCGATACGATTTTGTAATTTTTTACAACAGCGTTTACATCCAACCGCTTCACGATTGCTTCATACAGGATTGCCCTAACGCAACTGATAACGAATTAAGCGTTTTGTTAAGCCACTGGAGAATTTATGGTCGGTCTTATTGAGACTCAAATGCGCCGCAGTGTCGCCGCAGATGAGGAATACATGGATACCGCTCGCGGTGTGGCAGAGCCCGCCATCACCGCAACAGGAAATGCACCCGATCAGCAGGCCGATATCCATAACCATCTGCATAAAATCGTGCAAACCATCGCGCAGCTGAAAATCGATATTCTGCTTCAGGGCGAAACCGGCACCGGGAAAGACACTCTGGCGCGGCGGATTTACCAGCTGACGCCACAATCCGTTCTCCTCATGGGCCAACGGATAACAGCAATATCCAGCGCACTGTCGCGCTGCCGGAGAGTGCGACGCACGCCCTGCTCACCGGTATTTTCAGCCATGACCGCGAGGTGAGCACACAAGGGCGTGTCACGGAGCTGCAAACCGAACAGATGCGCGAACACGGTGGCCGCCTGTATCGCCTCAACGAACAGAATATGCGCTGGGAGCAGGTGGACAAAGACGAAGAGAAAAGCATCGGCAGCATGAGCAAACAGCCCAACGGCATGCTGTATGCCATTCACGATAAGAAGACGCTCAAAAACCTCTCCAGCGACAGCAAATCCGCCACCTTTAAAGAGAAAATCAGCGCGTACTGCACCAATACGCGCGGTGAAGCGTTGTTGCTGCTGACCGATGAAAAGACCAGCAAGCAGTCAGTGAAGCTGCTCAACAAACTGGACAGCAAAGCGGATAAACATATCAGCGTCAGCCTGAAGCAACAGCAGGGTGACAGCACGAGTGATTTCCATGCCACCGGGCTGGCGATTGATGGCAATCAGCTGTTTGCCATTGGCAGCAACGGCAAACTGTATAGCGGCACTGCGCCGGATGCCGAACATACCGACGTAATGATGCAGCAGAACGACACCATCAGCGCCGCGCTGAGGCAGCACCTCGGCGAGAAATTTAGCGTCGAAAGTCTGCTGCACCATGAAGATGGCCAGTTGCAGGCGGTGGTGAAAGATGAGAGCGATCAGCGCCATATCTGTTCTCTCGACAGCCACGGTGTACTGCAGCCACAGTGGAACCTGAGTGAAAGCCTGGTCATGGATCACCATGAAGGGCTGTTGCAGCCGCGTCCGCTGCCACAGGAAACCGTCGAACTGGGACGACTGGGCCGCCTGATCATTGATAACGGTAAAGTCAGCGCACTGAATAAAAACTCCCAGCGCTGGGAAGCCAGTTTCGAGAAAGCAGACAGCATCAAACGCGGTCAGGATGGCCAGGCCTACGTGCTGAATGACGGTCTGCCGTCGCGGGTCAAAGTGAGCCTGAAAAGCGACAAAATCGGCGGGGTGAACAACCAGTTTGTGATGCGGCAGACCAAAAGCAGTCTCTCGCTGGATGCGCCATTGCCGGGCTTTAACAAAGACAATAAAGCCATCGCCATCGCCCCGCTGGATGCGGAACGCCTGGTCGCGCTGAGCGAGGATGGCGAGCTGCAGTTTCATCACAATCAGGCGGGCAGTCGTCAACCAGAGAAACTGATGCGCACGCTGACCAAAGAGGGGATTGAAAACTATCATCCCCATGCCATGGATAAGGCCGCGGATGGTCAATCCGCAAAGGGAGACGGCAACACGCTGGTCGATATCGCCATGGACAAGCGCCAGACGCTGTATGTGCTGGATAAACAGGGCAAGCTTTACAGCATGCCGAAAGCGCAATGGCAGCAGGAAGCCAGCAGCGCGACACCGCCAAAATGGCAGGCGGTGACGTTGCCGGAGGGCATGAGCCCACTGGAGAAGCTGCATAATGGCGAAGAAGGGGAGCTGATGATCGCCGACCGGGGCGGACGCAGCGCCCTGCTGCTGCCGCAGGGCGAACAGCAGTGGCAGGTCAACCCCGACTACGATCCCAATACGCCGACGGAAGTGATCTCACCACGACGCGAAGATGAGCGCGCCCGCGTCCGTCTGAAAGATGCCAGCCACAGCTATAAGCTGGGTGGCGTGACCATCAAACAGGAAATCAACGTGATGGGCATGTCGGGCCGCGAGGGCAATCACATCAACAGCCGTCTGCGCGACCGCCTGCGTGCCCATCTGTTTAATCCGACACTGTCGACACCGCGCCCGATCAAAAATGCCGCTTACAACGTGCAGCATAACTGGCAGGGACGTGAAGGATTGCGCCCGGTGTATCAGCGCCAGACTGAACTGCATCAGCAGCTGAAAACCCTGACCAGCATGCTGGACGGGCAAACGCAGCGTACCGATCTGCATACCCGTCTGGCGGCACTGGAACACAGCGGCATTGATAAAACCCTGCTGGAAAATATGAAGCACTTTGCCGACAGCGTGGCCGACAGCTCGCGCCGTCATACTGCCCTGCTCGGCCAGTAGGCGGGCGCACTGAATGCTGACCGCACAGCAACGACCAACTTTAGCCCCTCGCGCCGCACCACTCTGACGCAGGCGATGAATCCGTGGAGTGACAGCGACAACCTGATTAGCGATCTCACCACCCTGTATCACCGCTATCCGCTGCGCGCGGAGAACGACAGCCATACCCTGATGCAGACTTTGCAGGATCAGGGCATGGTGGTGCGCCACCAGAAAGATCAGCTGCCGATGGGACGTCAGCGCGATCCTCATGACGATCTCGATCTGTCGAAATCGCGTCTGATCCTCGATGGTATGACAATGAGCCAGTTACACCAGCTGACCGATCGCATGGAGCAGCTGAGCAACAGCCAGCATCCCTCACCTGCCGCGCTGCGCCAGTTGCGCGAAGATTTCCGTACTCTGCGCGATCAAACCTATGGCGATGATCCGGTGCGTAAAGCCACCAGCCAGGGCTTTGTCAGCCATAAGCAGCTGGAAGCGTGCTACGACGCGATCAAGTCGATGACCAACGCCTTCAGCAAGGAGCATCACGGGCTGAATATGACCACCCGCACGGTGCTGAAAGCGAAAAGTCAGCAGGAGATGAGCGACCAGTTGCTGGAAACCATCAGCCAGCTGGAGTCGGGCGAGAATATGGGCTTTGGCCGCAACTATGGCGGCATGCTGACGCTGTCGGTGATCCCGGGTGGCGAAGTGATTGGTGTACCTGGCATTCGCGGCAACCTCGATCGCGCCTATAACGCCAGTTTCTCGCGCGGCGATACCGGCATCAATATTACCTTCAGCCGTAACGGCGGCGGCACCGGCACGGTGTTCGGCGCGGTGGGCTGGAACCCGCTGACGCAGGCGGAGGATTACAAAAATATCAAAGCGGATCTCGGTGCGCACCGCTCGCTGGCCCCCTCCGCACGCCTCAATATGATGGTGGCGATGGCACTGCAACGCCAGATGCAAAACAGCGTCACCTTCAGCATCAGTGAAGCGGATCTGGCCGAGTTTATGCAGGATCTGACCAGCGGCAGCCTCGCGCCGCAGCAGTTGCTGGATAAGGGCGTCAGCCACCGGGTGAAAAATGGCACCACGCTGACGTTCAATGTTGACGCCACCGGCATTGCCATGGCGGGCGGCGGTATCACCATGCCGACCAAAGGAGAAGACGCCAAACAAAACCCGCTGACCATCCGCGCCACGGCGATTGTGCAGGGCATGATTAACGTGCTGTCGAAACAGAGTGAACACAGCGTGACGCACAGTGAGGCCGGAGACAGCCTGAGCGACAGTAATAACCGGGTGCGTTTCCTCAACTCGGCGGGTGCCAGCGCCGGCATCGGTGGTGGCCTCGGGATTACCGCCAACGCCGCCACCAAACTGCGTATTCCGCTGTTCGGCATCAGCAATACCAGCATTCAGGCCAGTATCGAAAACCGTACTAAACAGAATATGAGCCTCGACCTGGCGAAAGCCGAGGGCGTGGAAAAATATCAGCTGGATAAGCTGATCGAGCAGATCGGCTTTAACTTCGATGACGCCAGACTCAATGCGCTGGTACAGGAGCTGAAAGATGCCGATAAAGCGCCGAAAAAGCCGGAAAACAAGCTGCCACCGACGGTAAAAGCCGAGAAAGAGCGCAGCCTGCAACAGCACGCCGCCGACCTCGATGTCAATGAAGAGGGTATCCCGCACATTATCCACGGCCAGCGGGCGATACGGCCAAAAGAGCGTGAAGCGCTGCGAAAACTGGAAAAAGCGCAGCTTGATTCACTGAATACGCCTGCGGCGGCCTCCGGCAGCTCTTCCAGCGCAGAGAGCGAGGACAAACTGAATACGTATCAGATGGATGAGAAGCAGGCCGTGAAACTGAAACTGGACAAGCTGACTGCTCATCTGCTGACCCTGACGCCCGCCAATAATGGTCAGTATGCGGTGATTAACACCGCCAGACAGCTGAAGCTGCAACAGCAGGCGGCCGCGCTGAACTGCCAGCAACTGAACAGCGCCGAGTACAGCAGCAGCTACAGCAATCTGCGCAATATTGACCACGAGGACATGATGCATGTGCTGCACAATCTGGTGGCCAGCGAACTGCCGCCGAGCAATGCCGAGCGCATCAGCCGTTTTATGGCGGAAAAACCGATGCTGAAAGAGGTGGTCAGGGAACTGCAGAAGCATGCCGATACCCAGGCCACGGTGACGCTGGAAATGAAAGACGGCAAGAAATTTGAAATGCAGCAGAAGTGGCTGGATCACGCCACGCAACCGGAAGAGATCCAGGCCTTGCTGAAAGACAGCAACAATCTGCGCGTGAAATCGATCGCCTTTACCGAGACCACCAATAAACCGGAAGGGATCAACCTGCCGCTGTTTGTCGCCGGGGGATCGAGTTCGGCGAACGTCAATATGACGCGCAATCTCGGCAAAATTAACTTCAGTTACGGCGAAAACCAGGAAACACCGAATTCATTCTCGCTGGAAGGGGAAATCGCCTGGGCCAGTGACGATGTGGTGAATGCAATGACCAATGCCGAAGTACAGGATAAGCGCGGCGTGGTGTAGCCAGCGTCCGTCGTGACTCGGGAGGGGCGCGGTATGGCGGAATACATGGCCGGATGCAGGTATACGTAGCATGGTTTACCCGGCCTGACAGCGCAGCGCCAGAACACAATGTGGATTGAGAGGAAAATGATGACGATGCCACAACAACAGTTACAACGGCTGCTGGATGAGTTCTCCCGCAGCCACGGGATTGCACTGAAGCTGGAGAACGGGGTGTGTGCGTTGCAGGATACTCAGGGTCAGGAAGCGCTGGTACTGGAGTTGCCGCCGGGCAGCGATGCGCTGCTGCTGCACTGCCAGCTGTTTCCGATGTCGGCGTATGGCGAGAAGCTGACCGCATGGCGGCTGATGATGACACTGAACTTTGAAATCAACGCCATGCGCGGCTGCTGGCTGGCGCTGGATGAAGAGGAACAGGTGCGGTTGTGCAACCAGCAGACGCTGGCCACGCTGGACAGCGTCAGTTTTAACGATACCTTGCTGGCCTTTATGCAGCAGGCACGCGAAGCACGGGTGTTGCTGCTGGAGATGTTTGCGGCGTTGTAATCCGCTGATGGGGGAAGAGATTCCCCCTCTCTAACGTATTCCCCTCACTCCTCCCGCATCTCAATCACCTCATCAAGATAGTGATCCTCCAGCTCACGCAGCAGGCGGTATACCTGTGCGACGGCCGTTAATGTTTCGCGCGGAATATACGCCCCTTCCTTCGTCGTGCGGTACAGCGTGCGCGTCAGCCAGACGAAGCGAATCACCGGCATCTTCTTACGCTGTGCCTGTTCAATCAGTGAACGCGCCTCGTCGTCGCTGGCTTTAAACAGCAGACGCGGCAGCGGTGTTTCCCCCGGGCGATAGTACAATCCCACCGCAAAGTGCGTCGGGTTCACCAGCAGCATATCCGCCTCTTCCACTGCCACCTGACGTGGCGCGGCGGGTTCTTCATGCAGGATCTCCTGCGCCACCTGGCGGCGATGCCCTTTCATATGCGGGTCGCCTTCGCTCTGTTTAAACTCGTTTTTAATATCGTCGTGGCTCATGCGCTGCTGCTTCAGGAAGAAGTATTTCTGCAGGCCAAAGTCCAGCAGGCTGAGCGCCAGCATCACCAGCAGCACCCGACGCGCCACCTTGATAAACAGCGCCATTACTCCCTGCCAGAAGCCATCCAGCGTGCCCAGCGCCAGCTGTGCCAGTGCAGGCAGCTCCGGCATAATCGCCTGCCAGACGATCAGACCAATAATCACCGCCTTAATGATGCTGGTCAGCAACTGCGTTAACTGGCGCGCCGAGAAGATGTTTTTGAAATGGTTAACCGGATTCAGCGTCTCCAGTTTCGGCATCATCGCTTCCACCGCAAACAGCGGGCCAAACTGTACCCAGCCGCCGAGAATACGCAACACCACCACCAGCGCAAAGATCATCTCCAGCACACCAATACAGATCAGCAGTTTCGGGATATCCTGGCTCTGACTCACCTGCCCTTTCTTGCGTGACTCCTGCAATTTTTGCGGTGTGGCGTCTTCCGTTTTTTCACTCACGGCGTACTCCCTTTACCGTCCACCAGCGTCGGCAGAATATGGATCAGATCGCGCAGATCGTAGAGACGCTCACCCGCCAGATGTTCCAGCAGCGGCAGATAGAAAACAAAGAACAGCATCCCCAGCAGGCATTTCAGCGGGATCGCCAGCGCCGTCGCCTGTAATTGCGGGCTGTAGATACTCATAATGCCGATGCCGAAATCGATCATCAGCATAATCGCCACCAGTGGTCCGGCGTACAGCACCATATCGCTGAAGGCCTCGCCGAGCAGTTTCAGGTAGACCTGGAAACCCGCTTCACTGGGGAAAGGCATCCATTCGCTGGCGGGCCACAGCTGGTAACTGTCCCAAATCAGCTGCGTGATGGTGGGTAAACCAAGACCAATAATCAGCAGCAGGATCATCGACTGCTGCATCAGCTTGCCAAGCGGCGTGACATCCGGCCCCAGCTGCGGGTTGATTTGCCCGCCCATCAGCGCCCCGCGCTGGTTATCAAACAAGCCGCCGACCGACTCATACATCCAGAATGGCATCGCCAGCAGTAAACCAATCAGTACGCCGATCAGTATCTCTTTCAGTATCAGCCCGGTCAGGGTCAGCATATCCGGCTGCAACTGGTCGATTTCCGGTTTAATCGCCGGGGCGATAAACAGCGACAGCGCCACCACAATCGCGGTGCGCATCACGCCTTTTACCACGCTGAAGGAGAACACCGGCGTTAACAACAGGCAGGGAAAAATGCGCGCCATCGCCAGTGCCAGCGCGAGGATGGCGTGAAAGGTATCGGTAAGCGGCGCGCCGATCAGCATCAGGCATCCACCGCCGACATCATGGCAAATGCCGCCTGCGCCAGCTGCATCAGTTGGACGCCGATCCAGCGCCCGGTCAGCGCCAGCGTGACGCCCACCGCCACCAGCTTAATGCCGAACGGCAGGGTCTGATCCTGCAACTGCATCGCCGCCTGCAGCAGCGAAATCACCACGCCCACCAGCACCGCCACCACCAGCGGCGGCGCCGAAAGCAGCACCACCAGCAGCATCGCCTGACGAAAAAGGGTCAGAATTTCCATGGCGTCCTCACAGGTAACTGTAAAACAGGCCGTCGAGCAGCCGCGTCCAGCCGCTGATCAATACGAACAGCAGGATCTTCAGCGGCAGCGACACCGTCATTGGCGACACCATCTGCATCCCCAGCGCCAGCAGTACGTTAGAGACGATCAGATCCACCACGATAAACGGAATAAAGATCAGGAAGCCGATCTTAAAACCACTCTGCAGCTCCGACAGCACAAACGCCGGGATCGCCAGCAGCATATTGTCCGGCTGCACACTGCTCGCCATCTCCTTTGGCCAGACACGTTGCGTGTTCTCCTGCAGATGACTGAGGATGTCGGGATCGGTGTTGTGGGTCATAAATTTTTTCAGCGGATCGATGCCATTACCCAGCGTATATTCCAGTCGCTCCATCGAACTGAAATCGATCGGCAGCGCTTTCAGCCGCTGCGTCATATCGCTGAACACCGGCGCCATAATGAACAGCGTTGCCGCCAGCGCAATGCCGTTCAGCGCCATGGTCGGCGGCACCTGCTGCACGCCCATGGCATTGCGCGTCAGCTGCAATACCATCGAAATTTTGAGAAAGCTGGTGCAGATAATCATCATCATCGGCAACAGCGACAGGGCGCCAAGAAACAGCGCCAGCATGATTGGATTGATGGCTCCCATTTCCATGGCGTATTACCTGTCGCCACCCAGTGGATTGGCCGCCCCCGGCAGCATATGGGTAATCTGCAGTCCCAGCCGTCCTTCGACATCGACCAGCTCCCCTTTCGCCAGCGGGAAATCGCCGTGACAGAGGATTGCTTCACCCGGCTGCACATGCTCAACAATCAGGGTTGACCCGACGCTCAGGCGGCTCAGCTCACCCAGCGTCAGTTTCAGATGACCGCAGCGCAGCGTTAATGCCAGCGGCAGAGGGTCAAACGCCGTCGCTTCACGCTGGGGTGCATCATTCCACTGCTCTTCCGGCTGTGTCAGCCCATCCATCGCATAATCATCAGGGGTCAAATTCACGTCAGTGGTCTCCAAATCGGTAATATAAAAATGGGCGCTACGCCCCGCCTCACTCACCAGCTCGCCCTGCAGACTCAGCCGGGCAATGCGCAGCACGCCGCTGCCGTCGGGGGAGAAGTGAGTGGTGACAGGTAAAATCACATCGTTGCGCCGCAAGGTACGAAGCTGTTCCAGGGAGAAGGACAGCGCTCCCAGCGTGAACGGCAACGTGAGCGCCAGCTGTTCCGCTGGCGGCGGTGTCACCGGCTGCCAGCCGGCTTTATTCAGTAACAACGAGAGGGTATTCAGCGACAGCCACAAGCCGTTGTCATCGGGCGGAGTCTCCTGCCATTTCAGCTGACCAAACAGGTGGCGCAGCTCTTCGCTCAGCGACTGGCTGAACAACGGCCAGTACCAGCTCTCTTCTGCCTGCTCAGGCGGTAACAGCGGGCAGGCCGACATCAGGCTGCAGACCGCTTCCGCCTGCGTCAGATGCAGTACACCGAGGTCGCAGGCCAGCGGCTGGGTGGCCGAGCGCGGGGCGTGTTCCGTCGCCAGGCTCAGCTGCAGCCAGCCTGCGGCATCATTTAACCGATAGGGAAAACGCCAGCCCGCGCCGATCTGCTGGCGCAGACGCGCTTCATGCTGACTCTGGCGACGCAGCAGCAAGGGTTTCATGCCATCCCTCCCCGCTGTTCAAAGCGCAGACGCACCTGGCAGGCCATCCGCCGCCGCAACGACTCGCGGCAGCGCTCATGATGCGGTGCCAGCATCGCCAGCGCCTGCGGGGCGAAACGCAGGCTGATATCCCAGCCGCTGCCCGCTGCCGATCCGGCGATACGTGCATCCACTTCGCCCAGTTTCGGCAGCAACAGCGTCAGCGACAGCGGACCGCTGGGCTGCTTTTCCACCGCGCCTGTCAGTGTCGGTTCCAGCTGATGCCAGATCGCCATCGGTGATGCGCCGCCTGAGGGCGTTTTCTCGACCGACGCGGGTAAACCGGCAAAGCCGCTAAATGCAGAGCCGCCCATCAGCGGTAACGGTTTACTGTCACCGTCCAGTAGCTGGCTGAACAGCGACGCTTCCTGATACGCCGGTTCGCTCGCGGCTTTACGTTTTAACTGCGGCGTATCGGCGGATGACGAAGCACGCTCGCGCGTGGCTGCCCGGCGTGGTTTATCGTGTGGCTGGGCTTCCGGCTGTTTTGTCAGCGGCGGAGTCTGCGGGCGGCGTTGTGCTGCCGTGTCACGTGGTGGCGGTGTACTCTGCCGCTCCTGGGTCTTTTCCGCCTGACGGCTCTGCTGCTGTTTGTTCTGCTGTAGCGTGCTGGCGGCACGCTGTGCCTGTTGCTGTAATGGATTCATCGCAACGCCTCGCTTTCCTGCATCAGATATTCCAGCTTCTCCACGTCACGCTGACGCGCGCGGGTTTCCTGCTGCGCCTGGTGCAGCCGCTGCTGCTGCTCGCTCTGCTGTTGCTGACAGCGTGTCAGTTCACGTTTCTGTCCCAGCAGTGCGTCACTCGCCTGACGCTCGTGATCCAGCCCTTGCATCAGTTGCTCCTGTTTACGCCTGCCCGCCGCAAAACCGTCGCGCAGTTGCTGATACTGCTGCTGGCAGACGCCCAGCTGCTGCTGTGCGGCCTCATGCTGTTCTCCGGCAGCGCGCAGCGCCTGCTCCTCCTCACGCTGCTGCCGCTCACTGCGGTTCAGCCGCTGGCGGCGAATCGGCAGCAGCAGTGCGAAGGTCTTCTGCAGTTCTTCTGCGGCAGAGGTTTCGATGATGTCCGCTTCCACACTAATGCGACGGCGCATAGCGGCTTACCTCCGACAGTTGCTGCAGGGTGTCGTCATAGTGGCTGGGCGCGTGATTTGCCTGACGCAGATAACCGTTAATCACCTCCTGCGCCTCCACTGCCGCATCGGTCATCGCATCGTGGCCCGGCTGGTACTCGCCAAGGCGGATCAGCATCTCCACCTGCTGCCAGGCAGACATCATGCGGCGCAGCTGGGTGGCTTCGTGGATATGCTCGCGCGTGGCGACATTGCTCATGGTACGGCTCAGACTGGCCAGCACGTCGATGGCCGGATAGTGACCGCGCTCAGCCAGCTTGCGCGTCAGGACGATATGACCGTCAATCAGCGATCGCACTTCGTCGGCGACGGGATCATTCATCGAGTCAGCTTCGATCAGCACTGAGTAGAGTGCGGTAATCGATCCGCGCGTGGTTTGCCCGGCGCGTTCCAGCAGTGTCGGTAGCAGGGTATAGACCGAGGGCGGCAGACCGCCGCGCCCTGGCGGTTCGCCCAGTGCCAGGCCGATTTCACGCTGGGCGCGGGCAAAACGGGTCAGCGAGTCGAGGATCAGCAGCACGCTTTTTCCCTGATCGCGCCAGGCTTCGGCAATCGCCGTGGCGGTAAAGGCAGCACGCGCACGCTCCATACTGCTGCGATCGGACGTGGCGCAGATCAGCACGGTACGACGGCGCAGCTCCTCATCCAGTTCATGATCGAGAAACTCGCGCAGCTCACGACCACGCTCACCAATCAGACCAAACACAATCACATCACAGGGTGTATTACGCGCCAGCTCTGCCAGCAGCGTGGTTTTACCGCAGCCCGCGCCGGCAAACACACCGACACGCTGGCCGAGTCCCAGCGTCAGCAGGCCATCAATGGCACGAATGCCGGTCGGCAATGGCGTATCGATACGCGGGCGCTCTGTCGGTGGCGGCGCATCGCCCAGCACGCTGGTGGCATTTGCCACGCTGCCCGGCATGGCAAATGCGCCTGTGCTGTCGGCGGTAATCGGCCGGCCAAAACCATCCAGTACGCTGTCCAGCAACTGGTCAGAAACCACGATACTGTGTGGCAGAAACAGCGGTTCGACACGCGCCCCCTGAGCAATGCCATCCAGCTGCCCCAGTGCTGACAGCAGCGTATGTTGCGGGTTAAAGCCGACCACTTCCGCCAGCACGCTGCTGCTGTCGTCGCGTTCCACCCGGCACAAATCGCCAATGCGCGCGCGCGGTAAGCTGCTCTCCAGCAGGATGCCGTTAATACCGGTAATGCGGCCAAAGGCGCTGACCGGGGCAAAACCCGCCAGTCGCTGCTGTTGCTGGCTGAACCAGCTGTCCAGTGTCGCCGTCATTACCAGCTCACCTTAATGTTGTCGCGCCCGCTGAATTCAATGCGGTTATCAGTGATCGCCACCAGCCGCAGGTCGTCAATCTGGTCGCCAATAAACAGCCGCTGGCCCTCTTCGGTCACGATATTGGCACGCTTGCCGGTGGTGATTTGCACGATGCGGAACGGCAGTTCCAGCTTCAGCGCGCGCACCTGATTGTCCAGCGGCAGTGCCGTCATATAGTCGCTGTTGAAGCGGCTCAGCATGCGGCTAAACACCTGCATCTGCTCTTTATTCAGCTGGCCTTTCAGCACCACTTTTTTCTCTTCGGCCACCACGCTGACCACGGAAGCCAGATCGCGCTCACGCAGCATGGTCAGCAGCGGCGTGCGGATTTCGCTGGCGTTATCGAGGTGCTGACGACCCGAGCTGCTAACGCCGGTTTGCGCCACCGTAGGCTGCAGGATCCAGCTCACCACGGTGAAGGTGAGCAACAACAGCAGACTGAAAGATAACGCGCTGATCCAGCGCGGGAAGCCGCCTTTGCGCACGGCAGGAGTGGCAGGCTGGGCGGGCGCGGCCTGCTGCTCTGCAGGCGGTGTATCTGTCGTGACCGCTGCCGGTGGTGTAAACGCCGACCAGGCCGCTTCCGCCGCCATCACGCACAGCCAGGCCTCACCCACCGCAAAGGCTTCGCCTGCGGTCACAGGCACGCTGTCACCCTGCGGCAGGTTTTCCAGTCGCCAGTGCTCACCTTCGCGGTGCAGACGGCAGTGCTGCTCCGCCACCCCGGCGTCACTCAGCAACAGGTCAGCGTCCTGCGCCTGACCAATCAACCAGCTGTCGCCAAAGAGTGGCAACGCCGCGCCCAAATGAAGGCCGGACAGCACGCGCAGTTCGAACATCATTAACTCTCCCAGGTGGTCAGCGCGTAAACGTTGGGATCGAGATCGAGCCGACCCAGCACATTCACCGCCAGATTAGGTTGCAACTCGGCAAACGACAGCACCGGTACGTTGTGATACTCCTCGGCAATCAGGCTGCGCATCGGGCTGCGCAGATCCTGCGCCACCAGCAGCACCGACTGCTGACTGCTGTCCGTGGTAAACGCCCGCCCCACTTCACCGAGGATGGCGCTGACCTGTTCCTGCATCAGCGCAAAAAAGATATCGTTCTGGGTCTGGCGCAACGCATCACGCAGCTGCTCTTCCAGTTCCGGCGTCAGCAGCCAGACATGCAGACCATCAGCCTGTGCATACTGGTGGCAGAGGTGATTTTTCAGGGTGATACGCACCTGGTCGGTCAGCAGATGGACATCGCGCTCATGCTGGCCGTGCTCAATTAACGCTTCGGCAATGGCGCGTACCGAACGCAGCGGAATACGTTCCGCCACCAGTTTCTGCAATACACTGGAGAAGCGGGTCAGCGGCATCACACGCTGCAGTTCCTGCGACAGTTCCGGCTGCTCCGCTTCCAGCCAGCCCATCAGCGCGCGCGTCTCCTGCAGGCCGATAAAATGCGGACTGCTGGCGTGGATGGCATTTTCCATCCGGCGTACCAGCAGCTGGCGTGCCGTCCAGCGTTCCACCTCGTCGTTCTGCAGCAGCGGATGATCCGGCGGCAGCCAGATCAGATCCTGCTCGCGACGGCGCTCATCGCCTTCGATCACTCCTTCACGATCCGCGTCAGCGTTCTGTTCCAGCCAGCTGCGTTTGACGGCCAGCAGCGCGGTATTGAAGCTGCCAGCCACTTTCGGGATTTCGTACACCGAGAAGCGGAATTCATCCTCCTGCTGCTGTTCAGAAAACTCGATATCAAACGCCGGTAAGGTAAAGCCAAAGTGATAGACGATACGGTTACGCAGACGGCGGATCTCCTGCTCCAGCTCCAGCGTTTCCGGGTTGCCGCGGCTGGCGGCCGGGAAGTTGATCAGATACGGACGCGTGGGGTTGAACTGGCGCAGATCTTCGCGGCCATTCAGTTCCGGTGGGATCACTTCGTTTTCCATCTGCGGCTGCGCCAGCGTCAGTTCCTGGCGCACGCGCCACAGCTGGAAACCACCGCTGATCATCGTCAGCGCCGCCAGCAACAGGAATACCCCGGTCGGCATCCCTGGCAGCAGGGCAAATCCCACCATGCCAACGGAGGACAGAATCCAGGCCTTCGGCTGGCTGGTGAGCTGTTCGGCGATCTCACGGCCAATATTGTTATCGCTGGTTTGCTCGTTATCCGATGAGACGCGGGTAATGATCATCCCGGCGGTCAGCGAGATCAGCAGCGCCGGGATCTGGGCGATCAGACCGTCACCAATGGTGAGGATCGAGTAGACATGCATCGCTTCGCCCGCCGGCATATCCAGCTGCAACACGCCGATACTGAAGCCACCAATCAGGTTGATAAACAGGATCACCAGCCCGGCGATGGCGTCACCTTTAACAAACTTCATCGCCCCGTCCATCGCGCCAAACAGCTGGCTCTCTTTCGCCAGTTCGTTACGGCGTGTTTTCGCCTGGTACACATCGATCATCCCGGCACGCAGATCGCTGTCGATCGACATCTGTTTGCCTGGCATGGCATCCAGCGTGAAGCGCGCCGCCACTTCCGCCACGCGCTCGGAGCCTTTGGTAATCACCAGAAAATTCACCACAGTGAGGATCAGGAACATCGCGAATTCAGATAATAAGTGCAACGCTTGGTCATGTGGATGGAGGGACGGTTAGCTACCGATAAGCTATC